>DATDWI010000090.1:0-9264 GCA_036517415.1 Minisyncoccota bacterium | reverse complement strand
TGCGTCGTGGTTGGTATCGAGCATAAAAACGATAAACGGGAGCGTTCGGCGTTGTACGACATCCGCGAGATACCGGTGCGCCTCGGCTTCATATTCTTTCAGAGAAGCAAAAATCTCTTTTGCTGTGGTATCAGGATACAGAGAAACCCACACCATCGCGCGCGAGTCGCTCTCATTTAAATCAACCCGGGTAACCGAAATGAGCGTTCCTTCGGGCCGCGGGACGTGGTGATCAAAAAACCGCGCAAGCTCTTTTTTGAGCAAAGAAGCGTATTGCTCCTTATGATGCGACATGGCGTATATGGTTATGATAATGTTCGTTTTTTAGTTTCTTCTTCAAAGAAACACAGGGTGTCTCCCGTTGCCACCGGCAACGATGCGGAAATAAGCGCGCCGAATTCTTCTCCGGCGCCGACTTCGGATACAGCGATTTTTCTCTGCTGTATGTTCTCCGTTTTACCCTCTCCAATCATCACGTCTTTGCGCAAAAGAGAAAATCGAAGCCCTTTTTTCACCATTCCCTCGAACACCTTCCCGCCGATAATTTGTCTCTTTTCTTCTTCTTTAAAAATCTTCAGCACTTTGGCTTTCCCTACTGTAGTACGAGTAACTTTCGCGGGGAGCAATGCCTCAATGTGCTTTTTTAAAAAATCGGCGACTTCGTAAATAACAGAAAATTGCGCAAGCGTAATGTTCTCTTTTTCCGCAAGCTCCTTAACTCCTGGTTTATACCATACGCCGAATGCAATGATAACAACGTTTTGTGCGCTTGCGGCAAGCGTAATATCATCAACCGAAACATCCCCCGACTCGACCCGCAAAACATTGATTGAAAAACCTTCCCCTTGAATTTTATTAATTTCGTGCATCAGCGCCTCGCCAGACCCTTCGGTATCAGTTTTGAGAATAACGCTCATAACAATGCGTAGCTCTTTTTCGCGTATCGGCACAGTATCCGCGCTCATTGATGCTTTATCAGCGTCAATCCGCGCGGAATCGCGCTTTTCCAGCGCTGCTTTTTTGTTGCTCAATGCGACAAATTCAGCGCCGATCTGCGGCAATTCGTCAAAACCAACTACCACCGCGGGTTCTGACGCACGTACGGTATCCGCCGATGCTCCTTTAAAATCTTCCAAAATGCGCGCTTTGGTATAGGAAACCCCCGCAACAACAAAATTATTTTTTTTGAGAACCCCGTCAAGTACCAAAAGCGTTGCGGCGACACCACGCTTGGGATCGCGGTGCGACTCGATAACCACGCCTGTTGCGGGAGCAAAGAGATTGTAATGCAGGTCTTCGAGCTCCGCGAGCAGTACAATAATCTCCAAAAGCCCATCAATGCCGGTGTTGTGTTTTGCAGATATCTCCGCACATGGCACGGTTCCGCCTCTCCCTTCTAAAAAAACTCCCTCGGCAGCAAGTTCGTTTTTAGCCCGTTCCGGATCGGCGTTCGATTTATCAATTTTGTTCATCGCGACGCAAAAAGGAATTCCCGCCGCCGTAATTGCACCCAGCGCTTCTTTCGTCTGCGGCTTTACTCCATCGTCTGCGGCAACCACCAATACGGCAATATCGGCAACCCCGGCACCCCGCGAGCGCATCTGTACAAACGCTTCATGTCCGGGCGTATCAATAAAGGTAATATGTTTGTCCCCATGCGTGACAATATATGCGCCAATGTGTTGGGTAATTCCTCCCGCCTCCGCAACAGCAGTGCTGGTCTTGCGAATGGTGTCTAATAGCGTTGTCTTGCCATGATCAATATGACCCATCACCACAACAATGGGAGGGCGATGCACTACATTCGTCTCTTTTATTTTGTGGCCTTGAGGAGTCATAAAAATAAAACAAATCCCCTTTGTTTAAAGCTTATCGCTGAGAGTTTCGTATTTTACGAGCTAGTGGCTCGCGCAATCGCTTCTTTCTCTTCGTCGGAGAGCTGGTAGGTGGATGAGCCATTTTCAATCGGCTTTGCGTAGACGCGGTTGATTTCCCTGCCGTAGAGCGAAGAAATAACCACACCATTTTTTCGATCATCCAGCAATGCCAAAGAAAAACTCTGGTCTCCCCCCGCATCAGAAAACGGGTTAAAACGTACCAATCCCGTGCGGCGAATGGTTTGAGGCATCGCGTTCTCCAACGCATCAATTCGTGCGCACAGTGCTATGCGCTCCGCGTCAGATTCGTTTTGATGCGCGCGAATGGCGCGCAAAACCTCCTCCATATTGGCCCCGCCATGCCGAAACAACATCCGCCATTTGCGTCCCCAAAGCCCCAGCCATACCAACGCCCAGAGCGTCAACACCAAAACAAACAAAAGCCCATAGGGCATGTATCGCACAATCAACGCAACAAAATCTTCCATATCAAATAATGTAGCACAGTACAACAAAAAATGAAAGACGGACGGGGTTGATTTTTCGATAATTTTTTGGTAGTATAAAAAATAATTTCCCGCCCATAGCTCAACTGGCACCCGCCCGACTGAACGACGTCAGTCGTTCGGGCGGGGAGCAGGTTCCTATATGCTTATGTATACCGTTTGCGTTTTGAAAGATATATCGGGGAAATTATACAAAGGAATGACAAATAATTTGTCAAGAAGAATTAGCCGAACATCGCCTTGGAAAGACAATCACAACGGCGCGGATGAAAAAATTCGAAATTGTTTTTACTGAAGAATTTGATAATGTGAACGATGCCAGAAAAAGAGAACAATACTTTAAAACCGCCGCCGGAAGAAGGTTTTTAAAAAAAATGATAAAATAAATAACCGCCCATAGCTCAACTGGCAGAGCAGGTCCCTCTTAAGGACAAGGTTGTAGGTTCAACTCCTACTGGGCGGATAAATAATAAAATGTAGCCGCCTCGCCCCGCAGAAGATCGGAGGGGTGGCCGAGCGGTTGAAGGCGCGGCTCTCGAAAAGCCGTAGAGGGGAAACCCTCTCGCGAGTTCGAATCTCGCCCCCTCCGATCTTCTGCGGGGTCATGAAAAAGCGGTATACCAAAATAGGTGAAAGTGAGCTTTAATGAAAATATGCCAGAAATAAAACAGTCACGAAAGAAAGAAAAAAAAGCGCCGCAGCAACAAAAGCAGCGTGAAGTTGTTCATCCACACGCCGGGAAGATCCTGTTTTCGTGGTCTGCGTATGAATACGAGTATTATGAAAAAAGCACCGACTGGTACTGGTGGGTGGGATTTTTTGCGTTAGTCCTTCTGGGATTTGCGCTGTGGCAGCGATCGTTTTTATTTGTGCTGGTGATACTGCTCGGATGGTTTGCCATCGCGCTCTATGCCGTCCGCCCGCCGCAGATGCTCTCGTTCTCCATCGCAGAACGGGGCGTTCTCATTGGGGATCACCTATACCCGTGGCATGATCTTCGATCGTTTTGGATATTTTACAATCCGCCTCTTCGCAAGGAGCTCGTGATTGCGCCCAAAAAAACGCTTTTATCCGCGCTCAAAATTAATCTCGGTAACATTGATCCATCTGCTCTCCACGACATATTAGTCACATTTCTGCCGGAAATTGAAGAAGAGGACTCTCTTATTGACAATCTCTCCCGACTTGTTAGGTTTTAATATACATGCGCCCATAGCTCAACGGATAGAGCGCAGCTCTGCGGAGGCTGAAATCGAGGTTCAATTCCTCGTGGGCGCGCAATGCGACAATGAATGATCATACATCGATTGAAGAAGCGTTTCGGCTGACCGAAAGGCAAAAATCCGCGCTTAAAAAACTGGGCATTGCAACCATCGAAGATCTTCTGCTACATTTTCCGTATCGGTACGAAAATCCCGCTGATTTTAAGTGGATCAAAGATGTCTCGGCGGGAGAGAGCGTGCGCGTCTGGGGAAAAGTAACAAAAATCGACTACGAAAAAACATGGAAGAAAAAAATAAATATTGCCCACGCGTCTATTGAAGATGCAACCGGACACATCGGCGCTGTCTGGTTCCGCCAGCCCTATATCGTGAAAATGCTTCCGGAGGGATCATGTGCAATATTTGCGGGCAAAATCTCGGTGCGCAAAGGGGCTTTGTATCTGGCAAATCCGCTCTACGAAATAGTCCCCTGTAGTATTATTCCTCAATTTTCCTCTGTAGCTCCCGCACAACGCCTCCTACCGCTCTATCCGACCTCAGAGGGTATTTCGTCGCTGTGGTTTCAAAAAACAATTCAAAAAGTTCTCTCTCGCTTTGTCGCGCTCCGCGACCTTCCTGATCCCATCCCGCAAGAAATCCTTCGAGCGTACCATCTGCCAGATCGCGCGGTTTCTTTGCGCCTTATTCATCGCCCAAAAAATCTCGCGCACGCAGAAGCCGCGAAAAAACGCTTTGCGTTTGAAGAGGTGTTTGCGCTTCAGCTGTCGCGACTTGCGCAAAAAGAGATGGTCAAACAAAATCCTTCATTCACTCTCGCAAACGCAAAAGAGTACGCGGAGGAATTTGAACGCCTCCTGCCATTTCTGCTCACCAAAGCGCAACAGCGCGCAATTTCAGATATCATCCGCGATTTTGAAAGCAACGTCCCCATGAACCGCCTCCTCGAGGGCGATGTGGGATCCGGCAAAACCGCGGTTGCCGCGTGCGCGAGTTATATCGTCGCCCGCAACCGCATGCAAGCAGTGTATATGGCTCCTACCGAAATTCTTGCGCGCCAGCATTTTGAGGGTTTGTGCAAACTTTTTGCTCATAGCAACCTTACCCTTGCGCTTCTTACGTCATCGCAATGTGAAAAATTTCCTTCCAAAGTAGATCCGCATCGTTCCACGCACATTGCGCGCGCACAAGCGCTCCGCTGGTTTAATGAAGGCGTGGTACATATTCTCATCGGAACGCATGCGATCATTCAAAAGCGCGTTTCGTTTAAAAATTTGGCGCTTGCGATGGTTGACGAACAGCATCGCTTTGGCGTCTTTCAGCGCGCGGCCCTTCGAACCAAGAATCCCAAAATACCGCACTTTTTAAGCATGTCAGCAACGCCGATACCGCGCACGCTTACGCTTGCAATCTACGCAGATCTTGATCTGACCCTCCTTGACGAGTTGCCCGAGGGAAGAAAGCCAATTGAAACCGCGCTCGTTCGCCCCGCGGATCGAAAAAAAACCTATGAGTTTATACGAGAACGGCTCGCGGCAGGCGAACAAGCATTTGTAATTTGTCCGCGCATTGAAGAGCCCGAAGAAACCGATCGCGCAACGATAGAAATGAAATCGGTAAAAGCAGAATATGCGAAACTTAAAAAAGAAATATTCCCTGAATTTGCCATCGCGCTGATGCACGGTAAGCTCGCGCCAAAAGAAAAAGAAGCCGCAATGAAAGAATTTCAAAACAAGAAAGCGAACATTATGGTATCAACGTCTGTCGTTGAAGTAGGCGTGGATGTGCCCAATGCCACTATTATAATAATTGAGGGCGCCGAACGATTTGGGCTGGCACAACTTCATCAATTCCGCGGAAGGGTGGGAAGAAGCGACAAACAATCGTACTGCTTTGTCGTCCCAACCAAATATTCAGCGCCGGTATTTCGCCGCCTCAAGGCGCTCATCGAAGCAAAAAATGGATTTGAGCTTGCTGAATACGATTTACAATTCCGAGGAGCCGGAGAACTCGCGGGATCGCAACAATGGGGATTTTCTGATATCGGCATGGAGGCGCTCAAAAACATCAAAATGGTGGAAGCCGCGCGACATGAGGCAAAAAAACTCATCGAGAGCAAAACGCTCGGCCGCTATCCGCTGCTTCAAGACAAAATCAATCGGCTCTCCACTCAACCGATTCATTTAGAGTAATCAAAAAATTGACAAGCCCGGCTTGTCAATTTTGTGCTGATAGAAAGGAATAAGGCTTGCTAAACTCTTAGCAGCACGAGACCCAGAGCTTGCACGGCTCTACGGGTTTTAGCCAATGAGGCATGAAGTTTTCTCTGAGAGTCCTGTGCGGTTGAATATTCGCCGTGCTGGGCTCTTTTTTTTCATCAAAAATTGACAAGCCGGGCTTGTCAATTTTATTCGAGAACGAGGCCTTCAATGTCTTCCATTGCGCGCTCGCTCCAGTTTTTAATACCGCGCTCAATGCTCCCCCATCCATCTATGAAATCTTTAATCTCCGCGGTGTTTATCAAATCCGTTATTCCCTTTGCGACTTCGAAATCGTCGCAGTATAAACCAAGGCTGGACCACTGATATTTTGTTAAGAACTTTTTTGCTTTATTCCAGTCACGCATTTCTCCATTTCTCCAATTTTTTGATATTAAATCGAGTGGATTTGCATGAATGTAAACTAAAAGATGAAACAATTGACTGTCCTCCAAAACACGAATGGCCCTAAATCGCCCCATAAACAATGTTCCTTTTCGGTTGTTTGCAAGATTAAAAGTCCGCGAAAAACTTGTACAAGAACGATGTAACCAACGGGTAATACCATCATTAATTACTTGTCGTACTAACAAATGAAAATGATTTTGCATAATAACAACCGCCAACACGTTCACTAATTTGTTGTTCGTTTCGTAATCCAATTTATGAGGATGCCGAGAAAAACCACGCATTCCCTCGCCAGTTGAATTGCACTCATAAAGCGTTTTTACGAAACGGCCAGCAAAAGAAGGTTTCTCAAAAATTTTAAGTCCTTCGGTACTACGATTACATACGTGGTATATCTCGCCAGTTACTAACGATATGTTGCGCATACATCCATTATGTTAAATTGACAAGCCCGGCTTGTCAATTTTGCGGGGTTTAGGGGTAATCCAAAAGCCCATATATTTTCCGAGCATGAGGCGAGTTTGGGCATCAAGCGCCGGGATCGCGCCAAAAATAATGATGGTAAAAGGAACCAAAATCCATTGCAACACCATGCTAATAAATCTTCGCCGCGGATAACCCGAAGGACGCGGAGGGAGAAGCCTGAGCGACATAATAGCAGAGGTCACCAACCCCACCATCGCAAATGTCATAATGGTGCGCGTGACATAGGGAAGATTATACGCAAGCACCAGCTCGTTAAATTCCCGCCCCCCCAGCATCAGCGGAAGCCATCCGAGCGCGAAAATTAAAAGCGCATTCGTCGCCCATGACCAATACCCCTCCAAAAGATTAAACATATAATAAAGTTTCGTCCGCAGCGGAATTTGTTTGTTGTTTAAAAATCCAAACGCAACATACGGAAAATTCTCCGCTCCCCACGCCCATCGCCGCTGTTGCCGATAGACATTTTTAACCGTTTCCCAAAACGACCCGCCGATATTTGCATCCATATACACCGGATAAGATAGAGGGGTTGATGTATAATTGCCGTCATAGTATAACAGCGCGTTCCAAAAAATACGCGAATCCTCGGACACCATGTTTTTTTGCCAATACCCAAGATCCGCGAGCGCCTTAAAACTCATTGAATGAGAAGAAAAGGTAGTAAGCCGTTCGGGGCGCTCCTGCTGCATCATTTGCCAAAAGGTGCCCGAGGTCGCTACCACGCGAGAAAGCGCGGACGCTTCCCAAATATTGTTATTATAAACGGGGACCGGTTGGTACGACGTATGTAACGAATCGCGCGCAGTCAAAAAATGCCACGAGACAACCTCAAAATAGTTCGACGGGACGCGCGTATCAATATCAAGCGAGGAGACAAGTATGTCATGATACGGAATGGCGCGTGGATCAATGAAGGTTGTGCGTGCGCAATTCGCAGCCCATGATTCGTTGCTTCCCTTCCCCGGCATCTCACTCGGCAATCCCGCGGGGTGCTCCGTAATATACAGATGTGGAAATTCATTTTGAAACTCTTCGTACATACGCCGCGCAATCTCCTTCCCATGCTCGCCAAAGCGCTCTTCATACGACAGCACCACCACCATCCGATCTTTGGGCCACGAGCACTGTGTAAGAGATGCTACCGAGTCATGAACCACCGTATATGATTCCTTCGACATCGGTAATAGCACTAACTGCCACAAATGCTCCCATCGCATACGTCCGAGAAGTGCTTGCCAGTCGGTGTCGAGATGAGAGCGCATACGCGCCATATTTGCCCGCAAATGAAAAGATAAAAAAATCGTCTTCACCAGCCAATAAATATCAAAAATGATGATGAAAAACGCCGCGGCAGTGGGTACCGCGTACGACGCGAGCACCATTCCTCCCAGCGTCGCCCACGAAATTGCTCCGGGCACTATCTCGAGCGCGCGATAGAGTATATAGTCACGTCCCGTAAGATCGGTCGCGTGTGCACTATGCAAATAAGGTTTTTGCGCAACAGCCATAGATGCACTATATCAATAAATACAAAGAAAAAAAGCCCCTGCATAGCAGGAACTTTTTATCACTCTATGGTTTTTGTATTAAATCCTTCTGCGTTGTATGTGCAATGCGTTCTTTTTGTATCCACCATGGTCTCCAAAACAACAGCGCGTCCCCAAAGCTGATTTGCATATGCCAAGGTCTTTTTACAATACTTCAATTCTAAATCGCGCCCATCGTGATCATGCACCAAATACAGGGTCCTGTGGCCATTAAAATCGGCGTCGTGAACTTTAATCACCGGCACCGTATTCATACCAACGTTTTTGAGCATTGTTTCTTTCACCGCCTTCCATCCATTTTTATCAGCAATAGAACTGATAACCAAATGCTCGCCCTTCGGTTTGTACTCAAACAAATCGAGTTCGCGAATCAAATTCTCCGTCAGGTGACGGCGAAGAAAAGAAACATCGCGATCCGCTTCGCGCACTTCGAAGAGTTTGTGTGTTCCGGTTGGATGATTGTGCCCCAATTCCTCCAATTCCTCGGGAGTAGGATCATCGTAACGACGGCGGGTATCTTCCCATATCTTAAGCCCAAGATGATACGGATTAATGCTCCCGGGGTATGGGCGCACGACTTGATTATGTCGCACAATAAACTCGAAATGTAGGTCCTGCGGAAGACGAAGTCCTTCGAGAATTTGTTTGTGCCAATACGTCGCCCACCCCTCATTCATAATTTTTGTATCAATCTGTGGAATAAAGTACTGCGCCTCTTCGTGGATAATGGTCATAATGTCCTTCTGCCATTCCTCTAAAAACGGATTGTGGTCGCGGATAAAGAGCAAAATATCCTCATCCGGCTCCAAAGGGACTTTTTTTAAGTCCGTCTCTTTGTATTCTTGCCGTTTATGAATGGATTGAAATGGATCAATGCGAGGACGGGCCGTATCAAGAGCGTCCTGTTTCAATTCCTCTGGAGAATGCTTCCGAATAGCGAGATTCCGTCGGCACTGTAATGA
>DATDWI010000089.1:0-4299 GCA_036517415.1 Minisyncoccota bacterium | reverse complement strand
CGGCAAATCAACGGTTGTAGAATTGCTTCACGCGATCCTTACTGAATCCGGCGAATCGGTTGCGTCTGCGTCATCAATTCGTTTTAAAATAAAAAACAACGAAAATATTAACGCTTTTAAGATGACAATGCCCGGGCGGTTTCAGATGCAGAAGTTTTTATATAAGGCGGTGTGGGCGGGGTGCACATACGCGGCGCTTGAGGTGACATCAGAGGGCATTAAACAATTTCGCCACAAGGGCATTATGTTTTCTCTCGCTGTTTTAACCAATGTAACGCCGGAACACCTTGAATCACATGGCGGATTTGAAAACTATCGCGCAAGTAAAGCGCGGTTATTTTACAGCGCTCCAAGTCATATTCTCAACGGCGAAGATTCAAATATCGAGTATTTCTTAAAAATTCCAGCAAGAAACCGGATTGTGTATACAAAAAAAGATATTCCTGCTGATTGGCATATACCGTTACTTGGGGATTTTAATAAAGAAAATGTTGCTGCCGCGTATCAGGCGGCGCGGTTTTTGGGCACAGATCCGGAAAAAATCAAGCGAGCCATTGAAATGTTCAGTGGCGTTCCGGGGCGGCTCGAGTTTATTCAGCGCGAACCATTTTCAGTTGTGGTGGACTACGCGCACACACCCGACGCGCTCCGCAAGGTTTACGAAATTTTACGAAGCGTGCTGTTCTCCTCAACATCCGATGTTAAACCCTCAAAAACATCGGATGTTTTCCCGAGCGGCGCGCGAAAGTTAATTTGCATTCTAGGCGCCGCGGGCGGAGGGCGAGACAAACGGAAACGTCCCGAGATGGGAAAAATTGCCACAGAGTTTTGCGATGAAATTATTGTAACCAACGAAGACCCGTATGACGAGAATCCCGCCACTATTATTGATCAAATTGAGGCGGGATTCTCGCAAAATCAAAAATCAAAAATCAAAAATCAAAAAGTCCGGAAAATTCTTAACCGGAAAGAGGCAATTCGTGCCGCAATTTCTTACGCGCAGCCGAGCGACGTGGTGATTATCACTGGCAAAGGGTGCGAACCGTGGATGATGGGTCCGCATGGAACCAGAACTCCATGGGATGATCGGAAAGTTGTTCGCGAAGAACTGCAACGGCTGCATCACAAGACTGAACGCGTCGGTGAGGATAATGAGCGACGCTTGACATAAAACAATATTCGGCGCTACTCTACATTGAGAGCGTTTAACAACGGAGCAACAGATGGAGAATTGCATTTATCTTTCTGCTCACTACGATCCTTTTTATCCAAACATTGTTTTTGTTCGTGGAAACGGTTCCCGAGTATGGGATACCGAAGGGAACGAGTATCTTGATTTCGCTTCGGGCGAGAGCTTTTTTAATTTCGGGAGACGCCATCCACTCATTGATCGCGCAATGATTGCCGAGATTCAAGACGGGCTTGTTCAAATGTGCGGGTGCAATTTTTGGTATCCATCTCAAGCAAGGCTTGCACAGATGCTTTGCGAAACGATGCCGAAACGGTATCAATGGAGAGTGTTCTTTACAAATTCCGGAGCAGAATCAATTGAGGGAGCAATGAAGCTTGCTCAATACGTTACGGGCCGCCCGGCGTTTGTTGCATTTCGCGGTTGTTTTCACGGCCGCACGCTCGGAGCACTGAACCTTACAAATTCTAATCCTATCCAGCGCAAAGGATTTTTCCTTACTATACCAGTAGAATATCTTGCTTTCGGAGCCTTCCGCGCATTGGATAATATACATCGTAGCGATATCGCTGCGGTGTTTGTGGAACCAATTCAAGGATATGGAGGTGTTCGTGTTGCTCCGCCGGGTTTCCTGAAGCGAATCAGGGAATTTTGCGATGAACACAGAGCTCTTATGGTCGTCGATGAAATCCAAACTGGCCTTGGCCGCACGGGAACTATGTGGGCATTTGAACACGACGAGATTGTTCCTGATGTAATTTGTTCTGCAAAAGCGCTTGGCGGCGGATTGCCGCTCGGCGCGGTTATTGCCAAGGCGCCTCTCATGGAAATTTGGGAACGCGGCGCGCATGGATCCAGCGGCGGCGGCAATGTGGTGGCGTGTGCCGCAGGCACCGCAGTGCTTTCGTTGCTTCATAGCGAAAACTGTCTGCGATATGTAAGAGACACCGGACAATTGTTCATACAGCAGCTACAAGAAGCGCTTCCCCGTACCACGGTGACTGGCAGAGGATTTATGGTTGGTGTTGAATTTGCAAGCCGTGATATTCGCGAAGCAGTAATGCGCGAAGCAGGAAAGCAAGGATTGTTGGTGGTGAAAGCAAGTCGCAATTTTCGCGACAGCTCTATTCGACTTCTCCCACCATTGAATGCTTTTTATCAGGAACTTGTTCGTTCGATTTCCATTATCTCTGAATCGTTTGCTTCCCTAAGTGTATAACTTAGGGATTTTCTTTATGCTACAATAACAACGGTCGATCGTATCTCATTACTAACTATTGAACCGTGTAACTATTCAACTCATCTATGGAAACAGAATCAAAATATCTCTATCTTCGTCCGCCGCGCGAAATTGTGTGGGCGGTCGTTGCGTTTTTGATTATTGCCTCGGTTTTTATGTTGACCAAAGTGAAAAACGAAGCGCGCGGCACCCCGGGCGTTCAGCCGCCGAGTATTACGGTCTCGGGAGAAGGGAAAGAGTTTGTAAAACCAGATATCGCTTCTGTTACCGTTGGGGTCGTCAAGAACAACCTCGATCTTTTGCGCGCCCAGCAAGATGCGGCAGGGGCAATTGATGCGGTTATTGCATTTCTGAACAAAGAAGGAGTGGCGGAAAATGATATAAAAACGATATCGTTTGCTATCTATCCGCAATATGATTACCGCGACGGACGGCAAGTGTTTCGCGGATACGAAGTGCGGCAGACGCTGGAGATAAAAATCCGCGATCTTTCAAAAGTAGGAACAATGTTGACCGGTGTTGCGCGCGCGGGAGGAAACGAAGTCGGCTCTCTTACGTTTACCGTTGACGATCCGAAAGCAGCGCAATCAAAAGCGCGCGAACAGGCCATTGCGGAAGCAAAAGAAAAAGCAAAAACATTATCTCGCCAGCTCGGCGTTCGCTTGGGAAAGATCACGAGCTACAACGAATCATCCGGCGGCGGCATCCCTCCTCCTATTTATGTTCGCGCTCTTGCACTTGAGTCAGCCGACATTGCCCCACCAGTTCCTGCCGGCGAAAACGAAATCCGCATGAACGTGACAATCACGTATGAGATAAAATGAATGATTGAGCGTTTGTATGCCTCTTTTTCTCATTCTCCACAATATTCGGAGTTTGCATAATGTCGGGTCTATGTTCCGCACCGCGGATGCGGCCGGCGTTGACAAAATATATTTAACCGGCTATACGCCGTCGCCCTATGATTTTTTTGGGAAACTCCGCAGGGATTTTGCAAAAACCGCTCTCGGCGCTGAAAAATTCGTTCCGTGGGAACAGAAGAAAAGTATCGGGGTGTTGATTAACGAACTCAAAGACACCTCTCCCCCAAAGGTTTTTGTTGTTTCGTTAGAGCAATCCCCGCATGCAATTCCGTATAATAAACTTACTACGATATATCATAGTAAGCTAAAAAAATATAGTGGTGTTGCGCTTATTGTCGGCAACGAAGTGCGCGGCATTTCACCCACCATTTTAAAAAAGTCCGACGCGGTCATTGAAATTCCTATACATGGTCTAATGGTTCGACAAGCTCACCATCCCAAAGGTCTCAAGATTGGGAAAGAGTCGCTTAATGTTGCCGTGGCCGTCGGCATTGCGCTATTTTCTCTTCGCGAGCAATTTGGACGTTGGAGATCCAAGTAAATAAATAGGTATGCTATACTAAAATTATGCCCAAAGAACAGTTGGACTTTTGGCCAAAAGACGCCGAAGATGCGCGAGAGCGCGCGGGCACGGATTGGAGGCCAGACGATGACGCTACGCGCAGCGAAGGAGAGCCAACGTACCGCACGCGTCGCAAGAAAATGAAAAAATTTTTACGCAATATCTCTCGCAGCATTATTCACTAATCACTCATTTGTATGTGGTGCTTCAATGACAATATCCTGTTTGGTTGCTTAAGCGCTCTGCCGCAGCTCTATGACTATGCGTTGTACGGGCCGCTGTTGTTGCGCCTTGCGCTTGCAGCGGTCTTTATTGTGCATGGCTACCCGAAACTTTTTGGAAAGCCGCCCATGGGTGGCGTTGCCGCAACCACAACTTTCTTTGAATCCATTGGCATTAAGCCGGGAAAATTTTGGGCACTCGTTGTTGGTATTGTAGAATTTTT
>DATDWI010000088.1:0-3053 GCA_036517415.1 Minisyncoccota bacterium | reverse complement strand
GAGCGGCAGAATTAAGTATGAAGGCACTTTCACCCGCCCATTTGCTTTTTTGTGGGACTACCGAGCCGGCACTCATATAAGGACATAGTTCTGGAGTTAAACCCTTGGTAGTCTCACAGAGCAGCAAATGCGGCGGGCAAGTATAAGGACATAGTTCTGGAGTTAAACCCCTTATATGTCGCTCTCGATGCTGAATATCCGAGAACATATTTCTCTGCGACCATACACGGTTTTTAAGATTGGCGGACCAGCGCTATATTTTTGCGAAATACAAAATGTAGAAGAGTTGCAAGAAGCAACGCGGTGGGCAGAAGTGCGCACCATGCCCTTTGTGATTCTTGGCGCCGGTTCTAATGTTTTAATCAGCGACGAAGGATACTCTGGGCTGGTGATCCGGTTGCTGATGCGCGATATAGAACAAAGAAGCGACGATGTATTACACGTTGCGGCAGGAGCTAGCATGGCTGCTGTAGCGCACTTTGCTACCACATGCGGTCTTGGAGGATTTGAATGGGCGATCGGAATCCCCGGAACCGTCGGCGGCTCGATATTTGGCAATGCTGGATGTTATGGTGGAGAGATGAAAGATGTTGTTGAACGTGTTAATATTTTTGATGCCTCCAAAGCGATAAACTACCCGCCCGAACGTGAACGTTTGGAACGGGCGGGTAAACTACCAACTACAAACTGTTTGTTTTCTTATCGCTATTCTATTTTCAAAAAACATCCGGAATGGATTATTGTGAGCGCAACACTCAAGCTTGTTTCCCGCGATCCTATTGAAAGCGCTGCGTTGATGCGCGAATATGGCAAAAAGCGCGCTACCGCCCAAGACATCGGTTCGCCGTGTGCCGGCTGTATTTTTAAAAATTTTACCCCGTCGGATGGCGGGGCTAAAATTTCAGCCGGACAACTTATTGATGCCGCCGGGCTCAAAGGAACGAAGGTCGGAGGGGCAATGGTGTCGTTTAAACACGGAAACTTTATTATCAACACTGGCAACGCTACCGCCGAAGATGTTAAGCAACTCATCGTGCTCATTAAAGAAAAAATAAAAGCTGTTCACGGCGCAGAGTTAGAAGAAGAGATACGAATATTGTAACTATTGCTGTACGAATTATTTTTTGCAACAATAAACGCGAGCATGTGTACAAAATGTCGGGGAAGATTGTTCGTTCTTCGAATATTACACAAGTGGAATAATATATATTTTATAAATTCTATGGGGATTTTGAAGAAAATTTTTGGGGATCCGAATGAGCGGGTTATTCAGAGCTTGCAACCAATTGTTGATGAAATCAATGCGCGTGAGGATGAATTTTCAAAACTCTCAAACGAGGAACTTCGCGCCAAGACAACAGAGTTTAAAAAACGCATTTCTGAAGCGCACGTAACAGGCCGCTCACTTTTAGACGCGCTGGATATGGTTTTGTCCGAGGCATTTGCTTTGGTGCGCGAAGCCGCCAAACGCACGCTGGGCCAGAGGCATTTTGATGTTCAGCTTATCGGCGGCATTGTTTTACATCGGGGGCAGATTGCGGAAATGAAAACAGGCGAAGGAAAAACACTTGTTGCAACGCTACCCGCGTATGTAAACGCACTGGCCGGAAGAGGGGTTCACTTGGTTACGGTCAATGATTACCTTGCGCGACGGGATGCCGTTTGGATGGGGCAAATTTACCACGCGCTGGGACTCTCGGTTGGTTGTATTAATCACGACGCGAGCTATTTGTATGATCCGCGCCACATTTCAGCTGATAAAGAGCGCGATATGAGCGGAGCTTTCAAAATAATCCACGAATTTCTCCGCCCGTGCAGCCGCAAAGAGGCGTACGCAGCGGATGTAATATATGGCACGAACAATGAATTCGGCTTTGATTATTTACGAGATAACATGGCCTACCCCCAGACCAATGTCTCTATTGTTCAGCGCGAGCACTATTTTGCGATTGTGGACGAAGTCGACTCTATTTTAATTGATGAGGCGCGCACCCCTTTGATTATTTCTGCGCCAGCCGAAGAATCAGCGGAACTCTATAAAACATTTTCGCGCATGGCGCCGAACTTGAAAGAAAATATCGATTATAACGTTGATGAGAAACTGAAATCGGCAACAATTACCGAAGCGGGCATTGAAAACATAGAGCGCATGCTTGGCATTTCCGATATTTACACCGAAAAAGGCATGCGCTACGTTCATCATCTTGAACAGGCGCTCCGCGCGCAGGCGCTTTTTGTGCGTGATCGCGATTATGTGGTCAAAAACGGCGAGGTTATTATTGTTGATGAATTTACTGGCCGCCTGATGCCCGGGAGGCGGTGGTCAGAAGGGCTCCACCAGGCGCTTGAAGCAAAAGAAGGCGTTGCGGTGCAGAAAGAATCGCGGACGCTCGCGACCATTACGTTCCAAAATTATTTTCGGCTCTATGCAAAACTTGCAGGAATGACGGGTACTGCCGAGACATCAGCGGAGGAATTTCATAAAGTTTACAACCTCGAAGTTGTTCAAATTCCTACCAACAAACCTCTTGTTCGTGCGGACTTGCCCGATCGGATTTATCAAACCGCAGAGGCAAAATGGCGCGCGTTGTCCCGCGAGATAAAAGCGCGCAATAAGCTCGGGCAGCCGGTGCTGGTGGGCACGGTTTCTATTGACAAAAACGAAATGCTCTCGGCACTGCTTTCTCGCGAAGGTGTGCCGCACAAAGTGCTCAACGCAAAAAATCACGAAGAAGAAGGCTCAATTATTGCTCAAGCGGGAAGGTTGGGCGCGGTGACGGTTGCGACCAATATGGCGGGGCGCGGAGTGGATATTATCTTGGGGGGTAACCCTCAAAGCCCCGAGCAGAGCAGAAGGGTTTGCGAGACCGGGGGCCTTTTCGTTATTGGCACCGAACGGCACGAAGCGCGGCGGATTGACGATCAGCTTCGCGGCCGCGCGGGCCGCCAAGGAGACCCCGGAGCTTCTCAATTTTATGTCTCCTTGGAAGATGATTTGATGCGTATTTTCGGCCCTGGCCCAGAGCGAATTAGGAACTTGATGGCAAAGCTTG
>DATDWI010000087.1:0-6351 GCA_036517415.1 Minisyncoccota bacterium | reverse complement strand
AACTCTCCGGCAACCGCGATGCGCAAAATCCACTCGGCGGTTTTATTATTATTCATCATGATTTATATAAAGAAATCAAAAACAAGCCTTAAACTCGACCTTTTGAACAATAACTACATTTTAAGTATATCACACGCGCTTTTACGATAAAACAGGGTGTGGATAACCCCACAACAACACTATAAGGAACGCGCGGCGATAGATTGCTGGATGAGCGCGCGAAATTCATCGAGATTGCGCGGATTTTGGATTTTTTCTCCGTTGAGAAAAAACGTTGGCGTGGAGTTGACTCGAGAATCAATGCCGCTATCAAGATCCTGCTGTACTTTATTGTTCGCTTCTCGAGAAATCATGTCAGCCCGAAATCGGTTTTCATCAAGGCCGAGTGATGTGGCGTATTCGGCAAACAAATTGGTTGGGTCGGGAACCTTGGACCATTCATCCTGCCGTTCAAAAATGCGATCGTGCATTTCCCAAAACTTTCCTTGTGTTCCCGCGGCTTCTGCAGCGCGTCCAGCCGCGTTGGCATTTGCGTGAATGCGCTCAAGCGGAAAATGCCGATAGACAATTTCAAGATCGCTGGGGAATTCTTCCCTGAGCGCTTTCACCATGGGATAATAGGAGCGGCAAGCGGGACACTGAAAATCGCTATATTCCACGAGCCGCACCAAAGCGCCTTTCGGTCCTTTTGTGTGCTCAAGCGTCGCGCCTGATTCTACAAGGCGCCCGGAATTGTCTGTGGGAGGTTGTTGGACAATCCAAATCAATCCGCCGACAACGACAGCAAAAACAAGCACAACCATCCCCCACCGCACAATGCGTTTTATGATTGCGCTGCGCTCCTTTTTGTTTTGTATAACTTCGTTTTGCATTATGGTTATTATATCATCGCCCGTTGGTCAACGGCATTCTTGGTAATATCAAGGTTGCAGCTTTTGTGTTTGCGGCACCACGCTTCACATTGCTCGGCAAACTCTTGGTCGCGATAACAAAAACCGCATTCGTTGCATTGATAGAGCGCTTTGTCCCCGTCGCGCAATTCTTTCACCATAGGTATAATTTACCACATCGTATATATTTTGTGCAAAAACTGCCGATGGATTTCTCGGCAGTGTCATGGTGTTATTCATCGTAATTTTTCAATGTCTTTTCCTGACGCGCGAATTGCTTTGCGCTCATCAGCGCTTCTTCATTAGTCATCCGAACCCAGCCGGTTTGCGTCGGCACGTACACTCCGTTGATTCCATGCATATAAATTTGAACAGCGCAACGAATACAAGTAAATTCCGGCTCAGGCTTGATATAGGCAAGTCCGTTCGATCGAAACCCAGCAACATACAAAGAATAGCGTTCTGGTTGGAGCTTTCTTTCTCTCATCCCCGCAAGGGCATATTCTTCGGCATGCGCACAGGCGCCCAACATTGATTCGGTACGCGAAGGAATGTTGTTACGCATACATTTGCCATCACACCAATCTTTTAGCGGCTCAAGCTGTATATTGCAAGTGCTTTGTATGACCGCGCCACTGTCGCCAACAAGCAAACATCCGTACTTCCCCTTTTGACACGGGGAGTCAAGTGCGCGACAAAGACATTGTTTGTATAAATCGTCGCGAAACAACGGATGATAAGCGGAAAGCGCTTCAGCGACCCGCAATCGCAATATCTTGTATCGTCGCTTGGTATCTTCGTGAAATAGCAAATATTCTCTGGTACATATCGCACCGCATTCTGGCGTGCACAGCCGTTCGTATTCTTCATGATCGCTAAACTGATTTTTGGTAAAATCAACCATCGCATCATCGGCAACATTAACATAATGCGACCGCATCGCGGCAACTAAAGGATCAGTAGATTTTGAAATATCAAACCGGAGAATCTCTCCGCCGAGAAAGTCGTGCGCTACCAACGCCGCTACGGCGCAATGACCCCACGCGCGATTATCCAAAGACCAATGTTTTCGGTCAGAACTGGTTTCCGGACACCACGAATCTCGTAAAACATTTCGAAGAAGTTCTACCATTATCGCCCTCCTCGTAGGATTCTACTCCGCATCGTAGCATACCGCAACACAAACAACAATGAGCTTTACGGATAGAACATGTAGTGCTACGGTCGAGGAAGAATGTCGTTTAACCTCACAGGAGTCAGAACATGACGCAATACAGTACTCTGCGCCGGCTTTACGAATACGATATGCAGGATCTTTTTGTTGCCTTTTATCGCGTTGCAAAAACGCAATTTGGAGAAATGAATCTCCGCGGTGTACGCACGGGATGGTGGAAGGTAGGGCGAGCAGATCTGGAGTTCGCATCAATCCGCACAGGACCGCGGAAGCACGATAGTGAAAATGGCATTACCGGAGCAGTGGAAATTCTGCCACTTCAGTGCGTCTTTCAATTTGGGGAAAATATACCGTTAGTGTGTGCGATCGGTGTTCATCCCTCATGCAACAAAGCGGTAGAAAATTTTTTGGATGCAATCGGCGCGCAACTTAAAAACGCGAGCATTTATAAAGGAAGAGCAATTAATGTGGAGCGAGAGTTTCTTGACCTCTCTGCAATTGACGATGAAATTGTTGTCTATGGGACATCTATTAAACGGGAACTTGAAGCACATATTTGGTCGCTGATCCGCCGCGGGGATGTGTGCCGAAGCGCAGGCGTATCCCAACAGCGCAAAGTGCTTCTTGCCGGACCCTTTGGCTGCGGCAAAACATTGACAGCATTTGTGACCGCAAAGATCGCAACCGATCATGGTTATACGTTCATTTATTTGCCGCCGACGTATAAAAGCATGGGGGGTGAAATCCCAAACGCATTTCAGCTCGCGCGGCGTTACGAACCAGCGGTTGTCTTTATTGAAGATATGGAGTATGAGCAGCGCCATGAAGAAGAATCCGCGTTCAGAAATATCTTAAACGCCATCGACGGCCTTCCTTCCAAAAGCAGCCGAATTCTTACTATCATGACTGCAAACCGCCCCGACAAAATTGCAGGCGGCATGCAACGACCCGGGCGTATTGACCATGTTGTTGATTTTACCAACTACGCACACAATGATGTGGTGCGCTTGCTGATATCAACGATTCCCGAACTGTACCGAAGCGCTGATATTGACTGGGATCGCGCCGCACAAGCGTGTAAAGATTTCACACCGGCATTTGTCCGCGAGGTTAGCGCATCAGCCAAATTGTTAGCCATCAGTGAGGCGCGCGATGGCACGCAACCAAAAGTAACAACGGAGATGCTCGTTTCAGCAGCCGAGAGTCTCCTCATACAACACAACCGCTGCCGCGAAGCTTTGGGATTTACATCATAATGTTGGTTAAACAAAACAAGCCCCTAAACAACAAGGGGCTTGTTTTACTATGCCATAATCTATTCGCTATTCAGCCCAAATGACGAATGTAAAGACCGCGTCGTTATTACCCAAATCACGCTTATAGAGAGATGTGCGCCCATCGGATGATTTCTTCAATTCCTTGCCCCACTGTACAGGGTTATCCAGATCGACATCAACGCCTCTGTTCTTGCCATGATTGCTGGCAAGCGTCTGACTAATCGTGGTTAAAGAATCGAGGTGCGCGTATATCGTTCCGAGCATATCGTAATCGTGCTGGTTGGGATGTTCGTTTGAAGGATCGTTATTTACCGCGCCGCCCGCGCCGCCATCCGGATCATTGGTATAATCCATACACGTGCCAAGATTGGCATCTTCAAAAGTTTCATTTTGATGATCGAGCCCGAAGGTGTGGCCGATTTCCTGACACATCACGGTCTGGCGCCACGCCGGAGTGTTATACTGCGCGGTATTAAAGTAGGTGTCATTGAGCTTTACCGTTCCTTGTGTAATATGGCTTCCGCTTATCCAAATAGATGCCAACCCGAGCCAACGATTCTTTCCATACTTGCTGTTGCACACTTCAACCCGACCGCTGGTAGGCCAACAGCGTTTTTGGTTGGTATTGCCCAAAGCAATCACCGTATTCAGTACCGTAGATGTACTCCAATCATTTGATGCCAGAGCAAGATGCCCATCCCATACTGAAGAAACATTATCCCCCAGTTGTAACGTAAAAGGGTTGGCGGTGCGCGCCCAATGATAACCCTCCCATGAATGGTTTGCGTATGCGACCGCGCCCCCCGATACAAGGGCAACCGCCGCCACAAACCCGAACAGACGAGAAAATCGTGTCATATTCATATATATTATATTAATCTAATAATGCTAATAATAAATGCCTGGTAGCATATATATAGGGTAGTCTATTCTACAATAGATGTCAATACGAACGTACGCAGTTAAAAAATGCGGGATATATCAAGATAGGTAACGGCAACCATCAATGTAAGTAGAAACGCAAGACCCGCTCCGTGGACTACCGCGCTGATGTGCGGGGAGATGCGGCGGCGCGTAATGCTCTCGGCAAGCACAAACGCAAACCGGCCGCCATCGAGTCCGGGGATAGGAAGAATGTTAATAAGCGCGAGATTGACGGAAAGAATCGCGGTCAAGAACAACACCATATCAAACCCGGAATGTTGCGCATCGCCAACAATGCGAAAAATTCCCACCGGTCCCGCGACAGGCACATCCCGTCCTTCGCCGCGAAACACGTCGCGGACTATATCAACAAATCCGTCCACGGTATGCGTGATAGTTTGATATGTAAGCGTTGCCCCCACAATAGGCGCTTTGTACCACACAACGCGTTTTGTGCGCATCCATGAAAGAGCAACCCCGATTAGCCCTTCTCCGGCGGGCGGAGAAGCCCGCGGCTGGAGCATTACAACACTCTCTTTATCCTTGCGCTCAACCAGTAGCGTCAATATTTTTTCCGAATTTTGTTGAACATATTTCTGAAACTCCCCGATCGTTTGGGGAACGAACATATCATCTTCGATTTCGCCGATCTTGCGCACGATATCGCCGGCCAGAAGACCGGTAGCAGATGCCGGTGACGATGGCGCAATCTCAACAATCATAATGCGCGCATCCGGCATATCAATCGCTTCTTCTTCAGAAAGCGGCTCAACGATGCCACGCGTTGCAAGAAAACTCAATACCACATACGCAAGCAGAATATTTGATAGCACGCCTGCCAATAATACCAAAGAGCGCGCCCACGCGGGCTTGCTTGCAAAACTATTTGGGTCGCTTCCGTCTTCACCTTCTTCTCCGTGAATTTTTACAAATCCTCCGAAAGGAAGCCAATTAATTGAGTAAAGTGTGCCCTTGCGTATAATGCCTTTTATTCTCGGTGGAAGGCCGAAGCCAAATTCATCCACGCGAATACCAAACGCGCGCGCGGTAAAAAAATGCCCGCATTCGTGGGAAATTATTAAAACAAATAATAGTACAAAAAATATTAAAAAGGTGAGCATGGCATCAAACCTCCGTTATTTCTTTTTCTTTTTTGGCGGAAATGTCGGCGAGCTTGTTGTTTATCTTTTCAATAAGTTTTTCCATTTTTTCTTTTTGCTGAAATTTCTGATCTTCAGAAATCTCTCCATCGCGCGCAGTGTTTTGAATACGTTTCCAGAGCGCGTCGCGATGCTGGCGCACTGAAATTCTCGCCTCTTCCGCGTAGCGTTTTAACACTTTTACTAATTCTGTGCGCCGCTCTTCGGTAGGTGCAGGAATTACCATGCGCACCTGATCTTTTTCGGCAATCGGCGCGCCTCCAACATTTGCACCTAAAAGTGCTTGTTCGATGGCTGGAAGGATTATTTTATCCCATGGCTTTATAACAATTGTCCGCGCATCTGGCGTTGCAAAAGAAGCGACGTTCCGAAGCGGCGTTTTTGCCCCATACGCCTCAACTACCACGTTTTCCACCATACTAATATGTGCCCTTCCGGTCCGAAGATTGTTAATCTCCGCCTCAAATCGCGCAACCACGCTATGTAATTTTTGCTCTTCATTGCTTACATCCATACATATTTTACATAAACGCCATCGCGTATTCGCCGATTAAGCGCTTGCTGGCAGTAGGATCAAATTGATAAAGCTGATACGCGTGCCAGAGTTGCTCGAGTTCATGTATTTCTCGTTGAGCGCTTTTTTGTTGACTGCTCACTGCTTTTTGCATCAAGCGCTCTTTATTGAGAATAGCAGAGCGAAGCACTTTTTCCAAATCTCCGTCTTCTAACAATTTTGGCACGCTTTCCCAGCACTTCTTGAGCGTGAGCTTGGAAAGACGCGTACATTCCGCATTGTCTTCGGATAAACGACTAGCGCGTACAACACGAATCAAAGAAAACCGTGAGCGTAGCGGCTGGGAAAGCCGCTCGAGATTGCTTGTTGTTGCAAGAAATAAAACGCTTGGTGGCGGCTCTTCGAGGATGTT
>DATDWI010000086.1:0-10418 GCA_036517415.1 Minisyncoccota bacterium | reverse complement strand
GAAAACATCCCGTTGAGAGCGCAATACCATTGGTAAATGTTGAAGTAGCACTTCCTTGCACTATCAGCGTCCCCGTAGCAATAAGATCCGCAACGGTCGTGGTTCCTGCAATCAGCGCCCCGCCATGTATCGAAAGTATTTGAGCAGGCGTAGAAGTGCCAATCCCGACTCTCCCATTACCATCAATAACAAAAAGAGCGCTCGTGGATGCATTTTGAATTTGAAAAATGTTTCCGCCTTGAGCTTGATGCGCGCGTAATGTAAGCGGTATAGCATTACTTGATGTCGCCTCAATAGTAAGTTGTGAGAGCCCAATAGAAGATGTTGTCCCGACAGAAAACTGATCGGAGATGGTTGTCGGACGAACAACAGTTCCGCTATCGGTCCATCCGCTATCGCTTCCGCATCCAGTGCATGTTGAGACAGTAAGATTCGTAATCGTGCTGGTTCCGCTCACCGCAAGCGATGAAAACGACGACTTACCACCCCTGGTTATATACCAGTTTTTTGTTGTTAATTCCCCTTCCTTCGTGCTCTGCCCGAGCGAAAAATCTCCTGCTGCAGAAAAATTTCCTCCGGTGCCAAGAGTCAATTCAAAATCCCCCGTGCGCCCCTGAAGCCCCGCATTAAACATCGCAAATCCTCCGAAGGTACTTTGTCCTCGTATGGTGGCATTCCCCTCTGCCAATAAAACATCGCGGGCAACAACGCGCGCGGCATCAATTTGATTTTGGGCGCTCATCGAGTCAGACGCGTTTATGAGCCGTCCTGCAACGCGATCGCCAATCAAAAAATTCTTCGCAGTGATATCATTGGCTTGTACTATCCCTTCTGCATCCAGCGATTGTGCGTGAATATCCGTTGCGGTCAAAAGTGCCTTAAGATATGTCGGCCCCTCCACCCTCAGCGATTTACCCAGCGTTACATCACCCAAAACGCCGAGTGATCCGTCAACCGCAAGAGATGAGAGAAGTTTCGCAGCCTCCTTGACTAAGAGATATTTTCCAACTTCAACGCGCCCTTCCAAGAAAACGTCTTCGGTGGTTCTGTTGCCATTTTTGGTAATAAACGCGAGCGTAAAATCCTCTGACGAAAGGTTGTCGAGATAATCCACATTGAGATTATCAACTTTCGTAATGGATTTCACCATAATCGGCGCGATGCCATTTTCAACGTACGATCGAAACTGCCCCTCGGTTTCAATGTGCCCGAGAATCGCGACATTTCCTTTGTCATCGAGAAGAAGAATTTCATTCGCGTGAGTCCCCGGTCGAAATCCCAAGACCGTCTGCGCGTCTTTCATTTTGTTATATACCGCAGATACCGTCGTATCAAAAAATCCAAAAACGAAACGGAGCGGCGCAATGATCATTGCAACCGTAAGCACAAAAGCAATACAAAATAATTTTGGCCTTCGTGCAACATAGATATATGATTTTTTAATCCAACGCCATGCTTTATGTACAACGCCATGGTGACTTTCAATAGACGCGTCTAAGTAAGCGTCAAACTTTTTTATAAATCCTTCAACAAATTCATCAGAAACATGCGACTTGGCAATCCGATTGCCAAGTGGAGCAATTTCCTCCTCTTTTTCTTTTTCTATAAAATTTTTAAGTCCATGCGTTAATCGTTTTTGGATCAAAGCGCGCGCTTCGTGGTCTTCTAAAATATCGCGCGGAGAAAAATGTTCAAATTGCGCGGTATGGACTTCGGGTTTTTGAGAAAAAAAATCGAGTGGAGAAGAAACAACGCCTTGTTCAATAGTGCTGCGCAGCATCTGACGTTCCATATACGAAGCAAGCGCGGCGCGCGTTGTAAACCAAACACCGTTTATTTTTTTAGCAGGCAATTTTTTCTTACGCGCGAGAAGACTTAAATATTCTGCGCTATACGGAGCGTGCTGCGCCGCTTTATTTAATGACAACCAATCAAAATTCTCTTTGTGTTCGTTTTTTTTCATGACGATACAGAGTATCGGCGAGAATATCGGCTTAATTTATAATATTATTTTCTCATATTAGCGAAAACAAAAAAAGAGCGAATATCGCTCTTTGCATGTGGATAACCCCGTCGCTCGCGAGCGACGGGGTAGATAACTCCTAAAATCGAGCGAGTACAAGTTTCAGAAAACTTAAATATAGAAAATCAACTACTATAATACAAAACCTTATTAAATTTTATAAATAGTCCAGAAAGTCTATCAAGGTTTTGTAAATCTTTTAAAACATCATTATTTTAAATCTGGTTAGATTGAGTGCTACAAATACCCTTCCTTTAATTTCCCATTTATTTATAGGACCTAGTACACGCGAATCAATGCTTATTTGTCTATTATCTCCCAATATAAAGTACTCTTGAGGATCTAGATTAATATACGTAATACCGACGGCTGGCGTATCGAGTGCGTCTTGCCCATTGGCGGACAATGCGAGATATTGTTCCTCAATAATTCGTCCATCGTCTTCGCGCGAGTTTTTAATGCGAATAACGCCGTTTTCGATGATAATGCGCTCTTTGGGCAGAGCAATAATGCGCTTAATAATGTGCTTTTGCTGGGTACTCGGGGTAGCTAATACCACGATATCGCCGCGCCGCGGTTCGTTGCCAAAACGATACGCAAGTTTATTGATAAAAACATAGTTCCCGGGGAGAATACTTGGCGCCATAGAATCACCTTGTACCGTAAAACTATCAATAACAAAAAGACGCAAAAGAATAGCGCTTAATATGATAACGACAGCTGGTCGCGCAATGTTCTGCATATCTAGTATGATATACTAAAAACTAGTGATCGTTGAATAGTGATAAATGATTTGTATGAAACAAAAGGACATCAAACAATTTATTGACTTCTTTCATGACACCGCATTGCGGATTCGTAAACAAAAACCACGTATTGCGCGCGGCAAAGATGGTAAATTGGTAAAGCGCGCACTGACGCTATTTTCTCGCCAACAACTTGAAATGCTTGCTGTATGGTTTTTGGCAAAAAAAACAAAACTTTCGCCAACCATTGGCGCGATGCTTTCGGATGTTGTGCTCGAAGAGCTTTCACGCAAAATGCGATCCTCGTCGTTTTGGAACGATCTCGATACACTTTCGGAGCGCTACTTCCCTCGCCCCATTAATACCCTCCCCCTCAAAACAAAACACCGACAAGCCTTTTCTCTCAATACGCACTGATACACTAGAATAGTATATACTTTTTAAACGCGATTTGTCATAATAATATTGCGATGAATAGTATTATTCAAAAAGATGATCTGGCGCTTCGCAAAAAAGCGATAGAGGTTGCCGCGGAAGAATTTGCAGATCCACACCTTGCAAAAACTATTTTCAAAATGGCGGAGGTGTTGTTTCAAGAACCCGATGGCATTGGTATTGCAGCCCCGCAAATTGGTATTTCCAAACAAATATTTCTGGTTGCCGCCGACGTACTGCGTCCCGCAAAACTCGAGCAACGTATCCGAGAATCAGATAAAACTAAAAATAGGAAACCATTGTCTTTTGCGTCAGAAGATTATCTTGTTTTTATCAATCCAGCGCTTCAAAAAACCTCTCAAAAAAAAGCGCCGGATGTGGAGGGGTGTCTTTCGGTGCGCGGACTGTATGGCCAGGTAAGGCGTTCCGAAAAAGTAACCATTAAATACTGTGATGAACAAGGCAAAAAACATGTCCATGGCGCATCGGGTCTCTTTGCTCGTGTCCTACAACATGAAATAGACCACCTCAACGGTGTTTTGTTTATCGACAAAGCGGAGAATATAAAAACAATTGATTCATGAAGATTATTTTTTTTGGGACATCGGGGTTCGCAATCCCCTCTTTGCGCATGCTTGCTGAGCACAAACATGCGCCCGTGGCCATAATAACCGCACCCGATAAACCCAAAGGCCGCGGTAAACGATTAACCTTCACTCCTGTTAAACAATTTGTTATCGAAAAAATTGACAAGCCCGGCTTGTCAATTTGGCAGCTGGAAAAACTGGATGCTGTGGCGATAGAACATATTGTCACTTTGCAACCGAATCTTGGTATAATAGCCGCATACGGGAAAATCATTCCCAAAGAACTTATTGATATATTCCCGCATGGATTGCTAAATATTCATCCTTCTATCTTGCCGAAATATCGGGGACCTTCTCCTATTCAGACAACTATTTTCAATGGCGATACGGAAACCGGGGTTACCATTATTCAAATTGATGAACAATTGGACCATGGTCCAATTGTCGCGCAACGAGGTTATGTGATCCCCACAGACATAACATATCCAGCATTGCACAATGCGCTTGCAGAACTTGGGGCGCAATTATTAATCGAGACATTACCAAAATGGATGGTTGGCGAAATTACACCAACATCACAAGATGATGCCAAAGCAACCTATACAAAATTACTCAAAAAAGAAGACGGTGAAATCGATTGGTCAAAATCTGCGGAAGAAATTGAGCGCATGGTTCGAGCATATAATCCATGGCCAGGCAGCTACACAGAAGTGATAAGTGAGAAATTAAAAGTAAAAAGTATACTAAAAATCAAAAAAGTCGATGTATTAAAACTAAACCCCGTTAGAAACGCTGTCTCTAACGGGGTAAATCAAGAACAGGCGCCATTTCCTTCGCCTCGTATCCCCGGGACGTTTTTCAAGACTACCGACGGATTCCCCGCGGTTATCTGCGGAACGGATGCTTTAAAGTTTTTGATGGTACAGCCAGAAGGAAAAAAGGATATGCTGGGTGATGCTTTCGCGCACGGGTATATGTCACTGTAGGTATCCCCACGTTCGGAGTTTGTCGCTATCATTACTCCAGCGAGTTCCGATATCAGTCCGGTAAAATTTGTTTTGGAGAATAATGTTATCAATCCGATTATACACGATTCTTCGCGCATCATCGACTGTTGTTCCTGATCCGGTAACAACGAGCGTGTACCCCGATCCGCCCGCAATGCGATAATCCTCTTCGATAAATTTCACGTATCCAAAATGAATGCCGTCAAAATTCGGCTTTTTAAAAACAATAGATAAATCGCGATAAATGTCTGCTTCTGCTCTATCTCGGAACGGGAATGGGGGTGTTGCAACAACCACGCCGATTTGAAAACCCCTGCGCGTTTTCAACTCAAATGATTGCCCTTCCGCAAGTTTAACAAGCCACTCCGTTGTTTTTGTGAGAATGCCCTCCAATTGGATTGAGATAGTTGGGTATCCAAAACGAGAAGTAAATTCAAGCGGATACACCGCGTTATTGTTTGCGATGCAATTGATATCAATATAGCCAACGTATCCGGCTTCCACGAGCGGCTGTTTCATTTTTTCCAAAGTGGAAACGAAAATGCTGCTATTTTCACTCCAATACATAAGCGTCCCCATTTCTATAGTTGAGGGGCCGATGTCGCCGGGGAATAATTTCTTATGCTCAAAATTAATATTGACCGGATAAATAAAGTCCTTCCCATTAAAAAAAGCGCCGGTTGCTACCTCAACACCGTTGATATGCTTTTGAAGTTGAAATTTTTTAAATTTCCGCGCCCATCCTTTCTTATTGTGTTCCAAAACCTCCAAAAGATCGCTGCCGCTCTCCTCTTCAGCGATAAATAAAACCCCTTTTTGTTTTGAGGTTATGCTCCCAGACGGCTTAAAGACATACCGACCGGGATTTTTCTCTATAAATGCGATGGCTTCATCAAATTCAGTGAAATTCCAGCTCGGCAGTGTTGACATGCCAACGCGTTTCATCTCGCTTTGCCCAAATTCCCTGTCCTCTTCTAACCGATCGGTATATTCGGAACAACCGATAACCTTTTTTCCGCTACGGCGAAGATTGTCGGCAATTTTCCCAAATCCGGTATCGTCAATAACAATAATATCCGCCCAGTCCGCGTGCGGCTCCCATTCCGGCACTTTTTCAACGATACCGTCGAGAATATCATCGTCTTCTGACGTTTTGATATAAAATTTTATCTCGTGCCCATCATTAAGTATTTGTTTTGCTAAATCTCCGCCCAATCCTTCCCACGATATAAATAAAAACTTTAGCTTGGCGCTTGAAGGAATTTCTACCGCGTGATTTGTTTTTTGATTTCCATTCACGAGTATTATTGTAGCATAAATAAAAAAAATTATACAAAATGTGTATAACTTTTTCTGTGAAATTTTTTTATCCGCTCTGCTATTTAAATAAACCGCCAGCGTCCTTCATCAATCAATTTCTCACCGTTCTTTTTCTGTATGAAATCCTCATGTGATTTAAACATAGTAACAGAAAGACCGAGGCGAGGAATAACAAAATCAATATGCACATTTGATTCTGTGTGCCCTTCAGTTCCCGGCTCCCCGTGCTTACTGCTCCCAAAAGCAACATGCATGGTTCCGAGCCGTTTTTCTGCCTCGAGAACTCCAGTCCCACGTTTTTTATAAGAAGCGAGAGGACTGGATGCTTTTGATTGTGCTTTTTCATTAGCGCCGAAAGCAATTTCAGAACATTGAATCACGCTTAAGGGTTCTTCTTCATATTTAGAGTGTTTTTGAAGATATCGTCGTAATTTTTCCGCAGAAGCGCCGCCGTCTATTTTTGCAATCTTACCGTTCCGAATAGTTAATTGTACAAACTTGTCAACACCTTGTTCGCGAGTAATTTCATCTTGGAGTACCGGCAACATCAAAATCCCATTAATTTTCTCTTCATCGGGTGTTGTATATATTTCTCCGCCCGGGAGATTATCCCAATATCCTGGTTCAATAACGCCGGCATCTTCGTGCCATATTCTCTCTTCGCGCGGCCGCAATCTTACGGTCAAGTCCGTTCCATACCATGTGCGCACATAAAATCCTGTTGCGTCGCGGACGCGTTCCCCCATTCTTCCCAAACGCCATTCTAAATCTTCTCTTTTTTCTGCAAGCGCTCCAGTATTGTCTAGCGCTTCGACGGTCACTCCACCGCTATCCGCCATCCGCGCTCTCGTTTCTAAAAGTTTATCAGCAAGGGCATAAAAGTCTATTCCGGTTTTATCCCAATTACACGATGCCCAAATAACTCCATATTCAGCAAGAAGTTTTTCTACATCTGTAAGAGAAGTTTTTATATTGGCTTTCAACTCGGTAAATTCGATATTTTCTTTCGCAAGTTGCTCTTTGAATACATCAATAAGATTCCGGTCAGTGCTTGATGAATCGTCGGTCAAAAAGAGAACTTTTTCGCCGGGTTTTATTTCCAAAAAATCACGAAAAACCATCCTTGCATTTTCAAGACGTTCGGTTCTTGATTCGTTTATTTTCGGAAATTCTTGTTTTTCTATCGGCATTGATTATGTTACTCTCTTACTTTAATTAGTAACATACTTGTATATAAATACAATATCGCTCGTTTCTTTATTTTTTATAGTCTATATAAAACTTTCCGTGACCACAAACACTAGGCAGGTTTTTCCTTCAGCGCATTAATTTTTTTCTGCAAATAATCAGAAAAAAATCCGTGGTATTTCCTTTGCAGTGTTGGTATTTTCCAATCATCGCCGGTTATTATTTTTCTGCAATGCGGTTGGCTACAACGACACCTCATGTTTAATTCCGTGTGCGATTCGCTCATGGCATAATCAAATGTTATTTCTTCGTTTGGCTTAATATCGCGTATAGCCACAAGTTTCAAAGCGCCTTTAATGCCGGCATCTGGATTACAGGAGTGATTGATATAATCAGCAATGTCCACTTCTGACTCGTTGGTCGCCCCAAAAAACAAATTATCGCCTACTTGTATATCATAGTGATGATATTTTTCCGGCAGTTTATTGCGCTCTTTATCAGAGAAAAATCTTCCGCCGCCTTGTTTAAAATCTAAAATTATCTCTCCTTGTTTAATTTTTTTCTTTGCAAAAACACCTTTATGGGTAATATTTTGTTTCACTACAACCCTTAACCGTTTATTTGGCATTTTGATTATATTTCTGTTAGCGATTTGGCATCAAACGTTAAATAATCAATAGTCAATTCTTCTCCCATTTGGATGTCTTTGGCAGCAACATCAGTTCCTTCCTCTTCCTGAAAATCTACACATGAGGTATTGGGATTTTCTGAATGGTTATAAAACCTTGCGTTATCGCAACATAACACATATTGATTACTTTGTGGATTTAAATACGCAGATTGGTAAAACCATTCTCGTGCGTGTTTTGACAGTTTCTCCAAATCTTTTTCCGAAACCTTAATATCAAATCCTTCGGTAAACTCCCAAATCGGAGTTCCTTTGGCAATAAATTGATCAGCAAACAATCCTATGCCATGTATACTACTCGGCCCTATTTTGGTTTTTATTAAAAGCATGGAGTAATTCGCACATTAGACTTCAATTGAATATCGTAACGTAATTGTTAATTAATTGCGCGTCCGTTTTCATAAACACAGAGTTTTTTCTTTGCAAGTTCTTCAAAAAATTCTTTTTCGGGGATAACCGCTTCGGGCGCGAAACTTCCGCGCTCCTGAATTATACCGTCTTTAATCATCTTCGCAATAATTACCGCTGGGAACCCGGTATCAATATTGCACCCTGCTTCTTCCCATCCTTTCGCCGGAGGTACGAGGCATTCCATTAAAATCGTTTTTGCCCGCCCCGCTTTGCTTGGCGAGGCCGGGGATTTTTTATTTTTTATTCCTTTAATTTCTACCCACAAATTTTCGCTTTCGGTATATCCTACTGGACTACCGAGTCTTTTTAAGACCGGATTTAACAAATCAAAGGGCGCGACGCGTACCCCAAATTCTTTAATAGCGACTGGCTTGTCGCTATGAAAACCGAGGTCTATAAGACTATAAATTTTTTCAAGAGAATGCCCGGGAAATCCGGCGAAAAATCTTATGTTCTGTACTCCCTTGTCCTTATAATAACGATAAAATGTATAAAGTTCTGGATGATACACGAGGAAGGATTGTTGGTAGCCAATGAGTTTAAATTTCCTTCGTATTGATATCGCAAGCGGTTTTATTTTTACCCACTTGCCGTGTTTAACAAATCTGGGGCTATACGTAAATTCCTCCAAAATACTTTTCATAGAAAATGGAATAACAAATTTTCTTATATTCGAGTCCCACGCAAATCCAACATCAATGCTCGTAATATGGTCAAATTTTTTGGCGGCATAGCGCAACATGACATTCCCAATCCCGGGTACCGATCCGCAACCGGTAATTGCCGTACGACTGATTGCTTTAAATTGTTTATGCAGAGTAAGCTGTCGTTGGGTAAGCTCAACCCATGAGCCCAAATCAACACAATGCTTCCGCGTTGTTGCGCACGCTTTATAAACATTGAGGTTCCAATACATATCGGCGCAGTTGATTACAATGTCGGACTTTATTTTTTTGAGCAAAGCGGCAATGGCGTCAATATTACGAAGATCGATAAACAAAAAACGTATTTTCTTTGGAGAAGCTTGTTGTAATATTTTTTTTATTCGTGTTTTATATAAATCGGCGGCAAAAACAGTATAACCTTGCTCGAGCAAATCGCGCACCACAATATTTCCCTGCATTCCGTCGGCGCCGAGTATGATAAAATCGTATTTCATTCGCTTATATTTACTTATACTTCAAAGCGTCCAGGGGCTTCAGGCGCGATGCTCTCCGTCCAGGTACTATGCCAGTGCCAAGTCCAACGAGTGTCGAAAATGTAATAACAAATAACATAAACCAGAGCGGCGTTCGAAATAAACCCACACTCGTTGCGCCCGCGGTTGCCGCGAGAATGCGAAGCCCGACGTTTACTATTTGCTGCAAGATAAAACCGATCGCAATGCCGCTTGCCCCTCCCAGCATCCCCATGATAGCGGACTCAATAATAAAAAGCAGAAAAACATCGCGCTCGGATGCGCCGATGGCACGCATAATGCCGATTTCCTGCGTGCGCTCCAAAAATGCGATCGTCATGGTATTAAACATGCCAATAGCAGAAACCAAGAGTGCGGCGGCTCCGAATGCGGCAAGCATTATTTGAAGGGCTTTAAATACTTTATTGGCTTGCTCGACAACATCAGAGAGCGCAAAAACAACAAATCCTTGATCTAAAAGCGCCGTACGCGCTTCATCAACAACATCGGCGTTTTTCACCCGCACTTTCGCCTGCGAATATTTGCTCAAGGGAAATGCGGGAAGCGCTGCAGGATCAATGTAAAAAACCGGCAGATCTCCGGACACAACGCCGCTGACGATAAACGATCCGGACACTTCTTTTTCTGTAGGCGTATTCGATCCTGGAGGACTTGGCGCAACATCAAGCGTCGCGAAGACCGACAAAGAAATTTCTTTTCCGATTGCCTCCGCGGCATCCCATTCAAAGAGTTGAGCGAGCGTTGTGGTAATAACAATATTGCGCGCATCCTGATATCCATACAAAACGCCGTAGCTCGGCTTGATGCCGCTTAAG
>DATDWI010000085.1:0-3826 GCA_036517415.1 Minisyncoccota bacterium | reverse complement strand
AGAAGTGTCATGGGGCCAGCTGATCTGGCTGGAGTGTAGGGATGGTTAAATAATTTTATGGAGAATCAAAACCAATATCTTCATGAGGTGGCGATTACCGCCATTATCGTTAAAGACGGGAAATATTTGATTACACGGCGGTCGCTGCGCAAAAAGCGATTTCCGGGAATGTGGACGGTACCCGGCGGCAAGATGGAAACGAACGATTATCTGCAATTACCAAAAGACACCGAGCATTATTGGTACAACGTATTGGAGCGAACGCTTCGCCGCGAGGTACAAGAAGAGGTTGGTATTGATATAGACCACTTGGCGGTATTTATGATGAGTTGGCGATAGTTGAGAATAAAAGAAGCGGCAAACGGTCAGAGTGGCAGAGAGCCGGATGATGCCTAAAATTATTGAGCGCGCATATTTTGACAGCGCGTGGCGAGGCGGGACTTGAGACGGGCAGCTTTGTTTTTGTGGATGAGGTGATGTTTTGCGCTTTTATCAATAATTTTATAGGCGTGGCGCAGCGCCTCCGAGAACTCGGCGGTTTTTTTGCTTGCGATGAGCTTATCTATTTTCTTGAGCGCGGACTTGAGCGCCGCTTTGCGCGCTTGATTGCGTACTCTGCGCCGTTCGGACTGCCGTAGCGCCTTTTTTGCTGATTTAGTGATTGGCATATGTTTAGCAGTTTAGCGTTACGTAGTTGAACTGTCAATGTTTTTAATTGCATCTCTCAGTTCGGCGGCTTTTTCGAAGTCGAGTATTTTTGCTGCTTTGAGCATTTCTTCGGTGTATTCTTTTTTGAGGAGTTCGCGCATTTTCGCATCTTTTATATTACTGATCGGTCCGACCGCTACGTGGCGGGCTGATGGCGCACTCGACTCAATACCAAAAATATTTTCGTTAATTTCTCGCTTAATGGGTTTTGGGGTAATCCCATATTTTTTGTTGTGCGCTTCTTGAATTGTGCGGCGACGCGCGGTTTCCTCCGCCGCTTTTTTCATCGAATTGGTTACGCGGTCAGCGTACATCAGAACCGTTCCTTCCGTGTGGCGCGCGGCGCGGCCGATTGTTTGAATAAGCGTTTGAGTATTGCGCAAAAATCCTTCCTTGTCCGCGTCTAAAATAATTACGAGCGAAACTTCCGGCAGATCAATTCCTTCGCGAAGGAGGTTAATGCCGACGATAACGTCGTAGGCGCCCTTGCGCAGGTCCGTTAGTATTTTGGTGCGCTCGATTGTTTTGATATCGGAGTGCAAATACTCGGTTCGTATATTTTGCTCTTTGAGATACTCCGCCAGGTCTTCTGCCATGCGCTTGGTGAGCGTAGCAATAAGGACACGCTCCTTTTTTTCAACCCGCTTTTTTACTTCTTGTATTACGTTTTGCATTAGGTTTGCCCCGTCATTCGACGGGACCGCGAGTCGCACCTCGACGCGCGGATCCACAAGGCCAGTCGGGCGAATGAGTTGTTCGACAATGGCGCTTTGTTGTGGCGCTTTCGAGACATGCAATTCATATTCTCCCGGCGTCGCTGACACATACACGACTTGCCCGATTTTTTTATTGAATTCATTAAAAGTAAGCGGGCGGTTATCGAGCGCGGAAGGAAGCCGAAATCCATACTCAATAAGCGTTTGCTTGCGTGCGCGATCTCCCGCGAACATCCCGCGTATTTGCGGAAGCGCCATGTGCGACTCATCAATAAATGTCACAAAGTCTTTCGGCCCGCCCGTGGGCGAGGTAGGCAAATAATCCAAGAGTGTTGCGGGCGGCTCGCCGGGTTTGCGAAACGAAAGGTGGCGCGAATAGTTTTCGATGCCGTGAATGAATCCGATCTCGCGGAGCATTTTGATATCAAAGCGTGTTCTCTGCGAAAGCCGCTGGGCATCGAGAAGCTTATTTTGTTTTTTGAGTTCCGCTAGTCTCGCCCGGAGTTCTGTTTCAATGTTCGACAGCGCGAGTTCAAGTTTTTCGTGCGGAGTTACGAAGTGTTTGGCGGGGAATATTCGCACTGTTTCAAAAATTTCTTTTTTTTCGATCGGATTACCAAATAAAGAGAATGGTTCAGCAGTAATTCGATCAATAGCGTTACCGTCCCACTCTATCTTTATTATTTCGTTTCCCGCAGGAGCGATGATTTCTACTATTTCGCCTCGTACGCGAAATGTTCCGGCACGCGGGTCTATATCATTGCGTTCATATCGCAATTCCGCGAGTTTTTTAAGAAGTTGTCTTTGTGACGCGCGATCCTTCTGGTTAATTTCAAACGCGGCGCGTCGGTATTCGTGCGGGTCACCGATGCCGTAAATGCACGACACCGACGCCACAATTACGAAATCGTCTCGTGTGAGCGCCGTTGCAGTTGTTGCGTGGCGCATGGCATCGATAAAATCATTGATGCGCGCGTCCTTTTCGATGTAGGTATCGGTTTGCGGAATGTATGCCTCGGGTTGATAGTAATCGTAATATGATACGAAATAATGAACGGCGTTGCGCGGAAAAAATGTTTTAAATTCCTGATAGAGCTGCGCGGCGAGCGTTTTGTTGTGCGAAATCACAAGCGCCGGGCGGCCGAGGTTGGCTATCACGTTTGCCATTGTGAAAGTTTTTCCGGAGCCGGTGACGCCCAAAAGTGTTTGATTCCGGTTTCCGGATTTGAGCAGGTTTGTCAACTGTTCGACAGCTTTGGGCTGGTCTCCGCTCGGTTTATAGGGCTGGTAAAGTCGAAACATTAATGTATGGTATCATAGTATTATGATAAATTTTTTGGAAGGAGAGATTGTGTTTAAAGGCGAGCGATTTGTTGTGCTGAAAGATGGAGGGGTAGGATATAAAGTATTTTTGCCTGTTGTGGCGCTCACGCAAGCGAGGATTGGTGAACGAACGAAACTCTGGACGCATCTTCATGTGCGGGAGGATGCAATGGAGCTGTACGGTTTTTTGCATTATGCGGAGCTTGAGTTTTTCGAGCTTTTAATTGGCATCTCGGGCATCGGACCAAGGTCCGCATTGGGAGTGTTGGCGCTGGCCCCCGTCGATACGCTCAAACGCGCAATCGCCGCGGGCGATACTTCGTATCTTACGAAAGTTTCCGGCATTGGGCGAAAAACCGCGGAAAAAATTGTTTTGGAACTCAAAGAAAAATTGGGGTTTGGCAAAATGTCGCTCGGAGGAACCGAGGATTTGCAGCACGACGCCGATGTATTGGAGGCCTTGGTTGCATTAGGATATACCGCAACGCAAGCACGCGACGCGCTGGGGAAACTCAAACCAACTATCCAAGGCCGCGAAGCGCGCCTCAAAGAAGCGTTAAAATTGCTCGGAACATAACATGGCAATAAAACCACAATGCGATTCTTGTTATCGCGGCATTTCCAACGGTTTAGAAAAGAAATATAAAAAGTGTCATGGGGCGTGAGAGCAAAAGAAGCCCCGAAGGGGGCTTGGCGAGAAGAGATTATTAGGCGTAAAAACCGGTTCCTGTTAAGCCATTCGATATCGTCGCGAGTCAGTTCACGAGTTTCGGTTTTTCGCTCGGGTCTCGTTTGATGGATGCGCGGCATGCGTACGTGTAGTTGAATCCATGTTTATGAACTAAATGACCGCTGACTTTCTGACATTTTTCAGATATGAATGAATTGATTATTTTCTGAAATTCTTTCAGGGTAACAGCATTGTCTGGCAACTTCATCGAGGAACCTCCTTTTTTATGGAACCCCTTATTCTTTTGTTTTTATAGCATGCTTAAAATAAATATGCGAGCGTGGTACAGTAAGAATTATGAAGCGAATTTTTGCGACAATCGGAGACAAAAAATGTACTATTGTTATTG
>DATDWI010000084.1:0-4766 GCA_036517415.1 Minisyncoccota bacterium | reverse complement strand
AGACATTTTTGATCTACGCAGGCCCGCCAACGATAACATCGCCAACCGGCCCTCCGCCGTCCAACGTTCCTATTCGGAAATTCTTTATTCAAGAAGATATGAATATTGCGGTAAACGCATGGCATACCCTTCCGCTTACCAATTACAAGATTGGTTTGTATCAAAATAATCAGTTTATTTACGAAAATGTGCGCGATGGAGGGTCTACAACGATTGTTCCGTTTTCTATCAATAACCTACTCGTCCGCTCTTCTGATGGGAAACGAGTTATTGATGTTTTGCGCGAAGGACAGTTGCGCATTGCCGTAAGTGGCGCATTAGGTGGCGGAAGAGGATTTACCAATTCCGCAGAGCGTATTGTTCAGCTCGAGTTTAACCGTAAGCCACCAATATTCCAGGAGCCAACGCCCGCTGAGGGCCAGGAAGTTAATTTGGGAAAAGTTCCCATTAAAATTGCCGCAACGCATGATGCAAAACCAAAGCGCTATGTCTTGACACTTTCCCAGAACCTTGAAACCGTTTTTCAGCAAACTATTGATGCACAGCCGGACGGCAGTTTCGTATTTGAGTTTACGCGTACCACGCTCCAACAACCCAGTTCGCCATTATCGGCAACGAACCGCAAAGTATTTGATACATTAGAAAACGGTCCGGTGTTAATTACTCTCCGTGGTATATTGCGAGATGGTGCCGCGAGTGACCCCGCGGTTCTTACCGATGTTGCGGAACGCCGTATTACGGTAATTCCTGTTCCGCCGAATTTTGACCTCAATGGCGATGGCGATATTGATATCGAGGACTTTAAGATTTTGCAATTAACTGTTTTGGGTGAGCGGAAATGTACCGACTCGCCGGTCACGGCAGACAAAGATTGCGATCTCAATCGCGATGGCAAGGTGGACGTGGCGGATCTTGCATCCATGGTATCACATCCGTTGTATCAAAAGCCACAAGAGCCGCCGCCGAGTTTGCCCGCAATCGGCGCGCCCGTTAAAGTTCCTACCATAACAAGCCCGCAAAGCGGCGCCGCTTGGAGCACTGGAACCCAAATCGTTATTCAGGAAGTCGCGGGCGCGACAGGGTATTTAGTCGGTTTTATCCGCGATCGCCAATTGATATATGAAAATTATCGTGATGAGGGAAAAACTACTAAAAGCCTTGCCATACCTGCAGGCGTTTCGGGCACGCGTGTCTATCAAGTTCCCGCGGCAGCTGTTAGTAAGTTTTCTGCGGGGCCGATGACTATCGTTGTTCGCGCTTTGGTTAATAATCAATGGACAGATGCGGCGGTGATTCCGGTTGCCGTGAGCGGTAGCGGCGCGGTAGCCCCACCGCCTGTGACACCGCCTTCAAGCACCGGCACGCCTCCGCCTGCGACGCAGGCATCGCCGGCTACTGATTCTACGAAAGTGAACGTTGTTTCTCCAAAAACAGGCGATATCTGGGTACGAGCCAATCCGCAAAGTATTATCTTCCAACCTTTTCCTGCTTCTACTGCATATTATTTCCGATTTAGCGGAGCACAGGGCGGCATTCGTTCAAAGGTAATTTTTGCAAACACAAGCGTTTCTGCAACTGGCCCCGAACTTCAGAAAATAAGCAATATTTCGTTGGCGACAACAGTGGATCTGAGATCATATTTTATTCCTCGCGACACACTCAATAAGCTGGAACTCGGGTACGTTTTTCTTGATGTCGGCGCATTTGTGAACGGTCAATGGACGTTACCGACGACGATTGCCATTACGGTGCGCTAACGAAATACTCTGGCGCAGACGGCTTGACTTCGTCATTCGCATTTGCTAACCTGCTATTAGCACTCGAAACCCGAGAGTGCTAATAGCGTTTCATTTTATTATTAGTTTTAATTATTTACACCATGGTCAAAATAAAACCATTGGGCGATCGAGTGCTGGTTGAGCCGCTCTCGGATGAAGAGCGCGCAAAAAAAACCAAGTACGGGATTGTCATTCCAGATACGGCGGACAAAGAAAAGCCGCAAGAGGGAATAGTAGTGGCAGTAGGTCCGGGCAAGACATTGGAAAGCGGCAAGGTGGCGCCGCTGCCGGTCAAGAAGGGCGATCGAGTGCTTTTTTCTAAATACGGCCCTTCGGAAATAAAGGTCGACGATAAGGAATATCTCATTGCCAAAGAAGAAGATATTCTTGCAATTATTGAATAGCGATTCTTATATTATATTTTATGTCAGCAAAACAAATACTCTATCATGAAGACGCCAGATCGGCGCTCAAGCGTGGCGTGGATGCGCTTGCGAACGCGGTAAAAATTACTTTGGGTCCAAAGGGGCGTAACGTAGTGCTTGACAAGGGCTTTGGCGCGCCGACGATTACCAACGACGGCGTTACCATTGCAAAAGAAATTGAACTTGCCGACAAAGCGGAAAATATGGGAGCGGAAATCGTAAAAGAAGTGGCAACAAAGACCAATGACGTCGCGGGGGATGGTACAACGACCGCCACATTGCTTGCGCAAGCGATTATCAGTGAGGGACTCAAAAATATCGCGGCAGGAGTCAATCCCATCGGTCTTAAGCGTGGCTTGGATCGTGCCTCTGACGCAGTCATAAAGCGTCTGGGTGAGCTCGCGATTCCTATTTCTGCAGAGAAAAAAGAAGAAGTGGAGCAGGTCGCGACTATTTCCGCTAAAGACCCGACCATTGGCAAAAAAATTGCCGAAGTTATCGCTAAAGTCGGCAAAGACGGAGTGGTAACGGTGGAAGAGTCGCAAACATTCGGCATTGACTATGACATTGTTGAAGGACTCCAGTTTGATCGCGGGTATGTTTCGCCCTATATGATTACCAATGCCGAGCGGATGGAAGCGGTCTATGAAGACCCAGCGATTTTGATTACCGACAAGAAAATCTCTTCAATTCAAGAAATTGTGCCGCTTTTAGAAAAACTTGCTAAAACAGGAAAAAAAGAATTGGTTATTATTGCGGAAGATGTTGAAGGTGATGCGCTGGCTACGCTGGTGGTCAATAAGCTCAGGGGGTCATTTCATGCCTTAGCGCTCAAAGCCCCCGGATTCGGCGATCGCAGAAAAGAAGTGCTGCAGGATATCGCGGTCGTTACCGGCGGCACAGTAATTTCTGAGGAAGTCGGCTTAAAATTAGAAAACGCGGAACTTTCTCACCTTGGCAATGCGCGCAAAGTGATCGCGACGAAAGACAATACCACTGTCGTCGGCGGCAGGGGTAAAAAGCCGGATATTGAGCGGCGCACCAATCAGATTAAGGCGCAGATTGAACAGATCGAATCATCGTACGACCGAAAGAATCTTGAAGAGCGAATGGCAAAACTCTCTGGCGGCGTTGCGGTACTTCGCGTTGGCGCTGCAACCGAAGTAGAACAGAAGGAAAAGCAGCATCGCATTGAAGACGCGATCTCGGCAACAAAAGCTGCCATTGAAGAGGGGATTGTTCCCGGCGGAGGAGTGGCGCTGCTGCGCGCCGTGCCGATGCTGGACCGAATGGTTGATGCGCTAACAAAAGCAGAGGGTGACCGCGATGAACTTGTCGGAGTTGAAATTTTGCGAACTGCGCTTGCGCTGCCGCTGTGGCAAATTGCGGAAAATGCCGGTGTTTCTGGCGCAGTGGTTATAAACGCGGTGAAAAAACTCAAGGGCAACATGGGATACAATGCGGCAACGGGAGAATATGAAGATTTGGTCAAAGCAGGGATTGTTGACCCAAAAAAAGTGACGCGCTCAGTTTTGCAAAACGCGGTTTCTGCGGCTAGTATGTTGTTGACAACCGAGGCGCTTGTTGTTGAAATTCCAGAAAAAACACCTCCGCCAGCTGGCGGACCGGGCGGCATGGGCGGACACATGGATTATTAAAATCAAAAATCCCCCGCAGCTGGCGGGGGATTTTTGAACAGCGTGCTTGCGTTGTTTGTTTTATTTGTTATAATAAACCTATTATAAGCTAATTATATACTACCTATGAGCACATTTTGGAACTTTTTACTGGGTATTTTGGTCGTCGTTTTGGTATTAAGCGGCCTTTTTGACGTGGTGGAGTGGAAATTTAATCTTGTCGCGATTGGCATCGTAGTGCTGATTTGGTTTATCGCGATCTATAATGGGTTCATTACGCTTCGCTATCGCGTCAAAGAGTCATGGTCGGATATTGAAGTACAACTGAAGCGAAGGTACGACCTTATCCCCAATCTTATCGAGACAGTGAAGGGTTATATGGCGCATGAGCGCGGCGTTTTTGAAAAAGTGACCCAAGCACGCACTGCCGCAATGGGCGCGAACACCGCGGGCGAGCACGCGCAGACAGAAAACATGCTTACCGGCGCGTTGAAATCGTTATTTGCGGTAGCCGAAAATTATCCGGAGCTTAAGGCAAACACTAATTTCTTGGAACTTCAGCGCGAGCTTTCGGATACCGAAAACAAAATCCAGGCAGCCCGCCGTTTTTACAACAGCAATGTGATGGCGCAAAACACCGCGGTTGATTCGTTTCCTTCCAATGTTATTGCGCAGATTTTTCGCTTCGGCCACGAAGAATTTTTTGATCTGGACGAGGCGCCCGAACAGCGAGAGCCCGTTAAGGTTAAGTTCTAATTGTTCTATTTGTTGTATCGCTACGCTTGTTGTAACGATCATATATGGATAAAAAAATTGAGTTTAGTTTCAAGCGCTTGGATGTTTGGAAAATCGGAATGAAACTAACTAACAAGATCTACACACTCCTAAAGCAATTCCCAAAAGAAGAGCAGTTCGCTCTTTCTGCT
>DATDWI010000083.1:0-6171 GCA_036517415.1 Minisyncoccota bacterium | reverse complement strand
TGTCGCGCCGCAAGGATCTCAACATTATTTTTATAGGTCAATACAATAACACCTTCGTATGAGAGCGGGGATTGTTCTTCGGCATGAGCAACAGAAAGAAACACAAGAACAACGCTACAGCAGATTCGTAATAAAAACCACACCATTGGTTGTCTCCTCGATACTCTAGAGCAGGCATAGCATAAACAGCGTATACGTGCAATGAAACAAAATGGCCCGAGTAGTTTACTCGGGCGCCGTTTTAAAATTAGTCGTAATGGAATGCTCGATGTTCGTTGAGCTGTTTTACCATATCCATTTTTAATGAATACACCTCCATAATTTTCCGCATTCCCTTGCCGCCATATTCTTCGGCAACTTCGCGAGGATTTTGCCCGGGCATTACATAAACAGGATAGTCTTCCCAATCGTATGTGTCGCACACAACAATCATGTGAGTTGCGTTGTCTACCAAGCCTTGCTCGAACCATCTCTCAATTTCATCTCGCGTTGCAGCCATTTTTATTATTCCTCCGCTCTATTCACATTCTAGCGCGCACTTTTGCGTTTGTCAATTTTAACATACGTTCGGTTCCTGCCAAGGTATTTATATATTTTGTAAGACGTGCTAGGGTATGTGCGGAAAACGAGGAGATCATAATGATAAGGCGGGTTGGTTTGCTGGTTTTTTGTGTTGTTGTTCTTGTCGGTATTTCATGTCGGGCTTACTACGCTCCCGGCTCGAGCGCAAAAGAACACAATAGAATCAAACAATGGCCTGCGCATCGGATCGCATCATGCATTCGCGACTCGCAGTGCCAGGAAAAATTCATTGTTGCGCATCGAGGCCTTGGATTCGGCGCTCCGGAGAATAGCAAAGAAGCGGTGCGGCGCGCCGTGGCAGCGGGCGTTCCTATTGTTGAGATCGATGTCCGATTATCGAAAGACGGGGAACTGTTTGTTTTGCACGATAGTTCTCTTAAGCGCACGACAAATGGCACAGGAAAACTTGCCGAAAAAACATCCCAGGAACTCGCGGGGGTTTTTCTTGAAAACAGCGAGCAGATTCCCACGCTTGCGGAAATTTACGATATTGCGCGCGGCCACGCAACACTCTACCTCGATATCAAAGGAAACGTTGTTCAAAAAATCGCTGATTGGGTTGCGCAGTATGGATCGTTTGATAACGTGATTTTTTGCGTCAACGGCGAAGGCGAGATTGCTGCAGCCGCCAGTGCGAAAAAACGCTATCCTTTGTTGATTGTTTCTACACAAGCGTATTCACGAAAAGATTTGGCGCTCATTAAGCAGTATTTTCCCCGTCTTCCCGAAATTATTGATATTGGGCTTCCGACACAACGAAAAATGAGCTGGCTGCCCCAAGGCCCAAAAATGTATGCAAGTTCTCTTGTTTTAGAAATCGGTTTGCCATTTCTCAAACCGACGTGGCGATGGTACATGAGCGCTTGGGATTTTGATCTTTTAGAAACAAACAACCCACTTTTTTGGATGGATTTGCTTGATAATAATCCCCCGTTAGTGTTTAATGGGGGAGTTTTTCTTTAAAAAATTGCAGGTTAACTTCAGGAATGCGCCCGATGGACCACGGAACAGGAAAACAAATCGGCCCCGCGAGGCATGCAAGTTCATACCGAATCATGGGAATCCAAAGAAGAAAAACCGACCCGTAATGTCCTGGCGGGAAGATGATGACCTCAAAATCCGGCTTGCCTGCGGCTTCCCAAAGTTCCCGCGCGTATCGAATAGGGATAACCGCATCCCAATAGTTGGCGATAATACGTGTCTGCGACGGATCGAGCGATGGCGCAAAGCGCAACGGATCAATATCAAACAGCTCTTCTTTGAGAATTTCCCAAATAGTAGGATTTTGCGCCAAGCGCCACGTTATGAACTTTTCTTGGTTGTGCGCGATGGTTTTGATGCGATGCGGGTCTAAAAATTGCGAAAAGCGTGCCACCGAAAATTCGTTGCGCATTTTTTCTGCATTTTCTCGGGCGCCAACAAACTTTTTTGCTATCAATTCCCGGATTTCAACAATTTTTCTTTCTTGTGAAAAATGCAGTATATCAACAATATTCGCCCCCGAAATCATCTCCAAATTACCTTGCGCTTTCGGATCGGATCCCGCAAGAATTGGTGTAAAAATGCCACCCAAGCTTACGCCGGATACCCCAACCGCGCGAAAACAAAAACGCCGATCGAAATAATTAATAACGGTACGATAATCACACGCTCTTCTCTCGATAATACGCGCGCCTTCGCGCGCGAAGGTTCGCACATCATCTTCGGTGAGAACCTCGTATTGCGCAAGTTTTTTTATATCAAATATCTCGATACCGGAACGAAAGCGGACTATGCAAAATCCCGCATCAGCTAATATTTCGGCGGCTTCTTTTGTTGAAACGTCTTCGCCGGTACCGGGCAGAAGCGTTACCAATGAAACGCAATGCCGCGGTGGTTTCGGAACAAAAAACTCACCGCGGATGATATCATTTTTCGGCACTCCGGTATTGCGCGGTTGATAGACAAAAGAATTTGTGTCATCGTGCGTCAACGAATCCGGAATGGGGAGCGCGTTTGTGTCACAGCGCTCAATTGTCGTTTTGAGCAGTACATCAAGTTTTTTGTGAGGCAGTCGTGCAGGAAATGTCAGCGAGCATCCGCTTATGAAAACGCCGAATAACGCAACAAAAACAGCATTTGCCAAAAAGCGCATAGACGCTCCATTTTCAATGGTCTTTCTTTATGAAAGACTATTTTAGTGCTTTTTGCAATTGACGAGCCACCCTTATTTATGATTGTTATTTTTCCCCCTCGGGAGATGATTTTTTGATTTGACGATTTCGTCAACTAAACCATATTTTTTTGCCTCGTCCGAATCCATATAGAAGTTGCGGTCGGTGTCGCGTTCAATGGTGTCTAATGGCTTTCCGGTGTGACGAGCTAAAATACGGCTAATTTTTTCTTTGACATGTACAATATGCTTTGCGTCAATCGCGATATCGCTTGCTTGTCCCTCCGTCCCGCCGAGCACTTGGTGGATCATTACCTCTGCGTTTGGCAGCGCGTACCGCTTACCCTTTGTCCCGCCGGCAAGCAAAATAGCCGCGCCGGATGCCGCAAAGCCAACACAGAGCGTTGCCACATCGGGCTTGATGTGCTGCATCGTATCGTAGACAGCAAGGGTTGCCGAGACCGACCCGCCGGGGGAATTGATATAGAGATAAATGTCTTTTTTGGGGTCCTGCAACTCCAAAAACAAAAGCTGGGCAATAACAGTATTTGCCACGTGGTCCATAATCGGGCCTCCGAGAAACACAATGCGGTCTTTCAATAAACGCGAGTAAATATCATACGCACGCTCGCCGTGGCTTTCTTTTTCAATAACCGTCGGGATTAAATAGGTATTGTATTCTTCTTCCATAAACTATGAATATAATAGTGCCAGTGTACCAAACAGCGAAATATTTGCAAGAAACTTACGCGCGCATGGGTAACTCCACAGACACAGAATGAAGTTTCTTTTCTGGCACAGAGCGAGAAATTTTGTAAAATTCTACTCCCAAAACGCGATCTTTGTCGCCCATATCAACCAAAATATTTTTTCCTGCCCTGAGCGTTTTTTTTATGCGCCCCGCGCCAAGGTAAATGTAAAGCGCATCGGCTTGTTTATCGTAAGTATTGCTGCCGAACTTCTGCGAAAATATTGTAATGCTGCCATCTTCTTTGCGGATTGATTTCGGTTGTTGTAGCGTTGCAACAATTTGTCTTTTTGATACGCCCCGTTCTCGCATTCTCTTCTTAGCATGATTGGTGAACATCAGCATTGTTTAATCATTATAGTAGCATTGGACTTTCTGCTTGACAAGTACAATGGCAACATGCTAGGTATGAGAGTGGAAAGGAGGACAGATGCTTATGCTTACACTCCAACAAATGCAAGAAGCAGCTAAGCTCATTGAGATAGATGGCAAAGAAGCCTATCATACGAGTGTTTCAAGATTTGGCCCAGAAGTTGCTCAATTGCTCCTCGTCGCTCACCTTCGGAGAGTCCTTGGAGCAATGGATTCATCCCCATCAAATCCAGAAATTGATGGTCTGGTTATTGAACATCTACGTAAACTGGGCTTGCTCGAACAGTTTTCTCTGTTCCCTGAAAGTCTTCGTGTGCTCACAGACAGTGAAACAGAATATATGTGTCAGAAGACGGGCAACCAAAATTGGGGACGTGGAGATTAGTTCCAACATAGCGTCCGAGTAATCCGCCAGCTGGCGGACTCGGCGCTTTTTTGTTTCTCTATTTTTATACTATTCTCTTCTCTAATTCGCGCGAATTAGAGAATAGATGGAAAATAATGGAATGATGGGTACCTATCCTTTCTCAAGCAAATCAAAGACCATTTCGTGAAGGAGACGGCTGCGGACGTAGTCCGAAACACGTTCGCGCGATGTTTTGTTGCGCTCTTCGTCACTCATCGCGCGCAACACTTCTTCGGTTTTTGAATGTATCATATTATCGGGCGTACTGATATTTTCTTTTTTCACAATCTCGCGGAGTATTAATCCAAACGCCGCGCGTTTTCTGGCATCTTCTCTCCATGCCCCGCGCAACTCCTCTTCGGTTTTTTTAATTTGCGAGAGATACTGTTCCCACCCTAGGCCCATTTGTTGTAAATTTGCTTGTAACTCGCCGATCATTTTTTCAAGCTCGGCATCAATTACTACGTCAGGAACCCTTATATTGCTTTTTTTGGCGATGGCTTCGATAACTGCTGCACGCAGTTTATCGCGCTCTTTTTGTTCTTTTTCAAAACGGAGATTTTGGCGTATGGCTTCTTTGAGTTTATTTTCATCCGCATCGGGTGGAAGATTTTTATTGTTTTGTTTGACGTAGTCGAAAATTTTTAAAACCTCTTCGTCAGTTACTTCAATGTTTGGCGGATTAATAGAGAATAGTTCTTTGGCAATTGCTTTGTAGTCGGGCAATGTAATTTCTTCAAGGATTGAGATCACAATTTTAAATCCCAGAGGATTACCTTTTGCGATTTTCGTTAACGAAACATCAGGTTTTCCTACGGGCTCAAGCCCCGCTTCGTTCATGAGATGCTCCCAGCGCTTGTTGATCGATCGCCGCGCCGCGTCTACCAGCAAATTCTCTTCACCTACGCGTGCGATAATCTGCTTTTCGGGAACCATGCCCTTGCGAAAACCCGGAAGTTCAAGATTTTTTTGTGCCTCGCGGACTGTCTCGGCAAACGCATGATTGAATTCATCCGCTGATATCTCGGCGGTGATTTCCACTTTTGATTCGGGAAGTTTTTTTACTTCAATCATAAGAATGTTGAACACTCGGTGTTCAACAGTTTACAAAAATGGCACCAAGAGCAGAGCGACGATGTTGACGACTTTGATCATAGGGTTGATCGCGGGGCCGGCGGTATCTTTGTAGGGATCGCCAACGGTGTCTCCGGTAACCGCCGCTTGGTGCGCGAGAGAACCCTTGCCGCCAAAATTTCCTTCTTCAATATATTTTTTTGCGTTATCCCACGCGGCCCCTCCTGATGTCATGGAGGTCGCAAGAAAAAATCCGGTAACAATAACTCCGATTAAAAGCCCGCCGAGCGCCTTTGGCCCCAATAACATCGCTACAAGGACGGGTGTCAGGATGGTAAGCAACGTCGGAAGAATCATTTGTCGCAGCGCCGCTTTCGTTACAATATCTACTGTTCGTGCATAATCCGGCTTTGCAGTTCCTTCCATAATGCCTTTGACTTCTCGGAATTGTCTGCGTACTTCTTGTACAACACTTCCTGCGGTTTTTCCCACCGCGCGCATCGCAAGAGAGCCAAAAAGATACGGGAGCATCGCGCCGATAAAAAGCCCCGCGATAACAAAGGGGTCAGAAAGTTCAAATGAAACGGTACTTGCTCGTGCCGAAAGTTCTTCGGCATAGGCGGCAAATAGCACCATTGCCGCAAGACCGGCGGATGCGATGGCATATCCTTTGGTCACTGCTTTCGTGGTATTGCCTACCGCATCAAGCTGGTCGGTGACGTCACGAACTTCTTTCGGCAACCCGGCCATCTCGACAATGCCGCCCGCATTATCGGTAATGGGGCCAAACGAATCAATGGCGATGATCATTCCTGCCATTGAAAGCTTTGCAACGCT
>DATDWI010000082.1:0-2624 GCA_036517415.1 Minisyncoccota bacterium | reverse complement strand
AAAAAGTGTCGGCCGTTGCACATATAGTTCAGCGCTGTCGAGTAATGGCAACGCACCGAACGATCGCTCAATAATACAGCGAATCTGGATGTCGGAAGACAAGCGTGCAATCATTTCAAAAATATACGGAAAATGCGTCGGTGAATCACCACGATATTCGGGGACGACAAAACAAATTTTTAGCTTTTCCTGCGCCATCATAACAAAACATTACTATTGCTCTCATAGTAACACAAAAAGAGGCGCTGTTAGCGCCTCTTGGTTTTTTCTAAATCATTGTAATCGTACTCTGTGGAAATCCTATCACCATTTCTCCTATAATATCAATCGTCGTCGTCCCGCCTTATTGCGCTCTTCGTATAAATATTGGATATCCTTGAATGCTTTCGGCGTGGATATAAAAGGATGAAATAATATCCCCTGCCTCTGCCAAAAATCTTCCGTCGCCAGCAGACAAAACAACATCAGGCAGAGAATCGGAGAAAAGCGGATTTGTGCCCAAAACGGGAAGCCCGACCATTTCAACAATCTGATGCTTCCGCTCTGGCGGGATAAAAAGCGCGATAGTCGGCTCTCCGAGAATTGCGATTGCTTGAGTGGAGTAGCGATCATTAAGCGCCTGCCCCGCGCGCAGCGCCACATCAGATGTATAAATTTGGGCCGCAGTAAAAAAGTGGATAATCTGAATTGTTATGAGCACGCTACATACCAGAGAAACGCCGTGTTTGAATTTCACTGCCATACGAAACGCGTAAGGAACAGACATTAATATCAAAAGCTCTGCTGCAATAATATATCGCAACCATCCGGGGCTACGAAGATAATAAAAAAATGCGAGCGCGCTATACAACACCGCGAACACAAAAAATACCCTTTTCTCTTTGTTGCGCCAAAAATGTTTTGCCGCAAACAGTAACACAACAAAAAACATGCCAAAATAAAGAAGTGTTGAGGAAAAAATAATTCCTTGGACATTGGAAAATATATTGCTCCGTAATGAGCCGGCATCGAATGGGTTTTGCCAAAACAATGCGATTCCTTGCCATACAGAAATATCAAGAGAGCCGAGAGGATTGCCAAAAACCAAAAAAAACCAAAGTATCGCCGGAATAATAGCGCCAATAGCAAGCACAAAAACTCCCCAAAACCATCGTTTAATGTCTTGATCGCGAAAATAAAGCGCGACTGCAATTGCAGGCAGTATTGCCATATAAATAGATGGTTTCGTTACCACCGCAAGTCCAAAGAAAAATCCTGCCATTGCGACGTATTTAGAATTAAATAACAAAATCCAAAGCCCAAAAATCATAAACAAAAACCCGGGTATCTCGCCAACTACCGTGCGAGCGTTATCGTGAAATGAAGCAAATGTTGCAATTAGCGCTACAGCAAAAAAAGCTTCTCGTACGCCGAATAATCGCCTCAAAAAAAAGAAAATACCGCATAATGCCGCAATCATCCAAAAAAGCATATAGGTGCGCGCGACGGTCATGCTAAATCCGAAAAGCGAAAATATCCCCGCCAATGACACCGTTACGGGATAGCCGGTGGACTGCAAAAGATGCGGGATGCCGGAAAACTCTCCGGGTGTTGTCTGTATATCAAGCATGCCAAAGCGCTCAAAATTGAGTGCCAATTCGATGCTTTTTGCTTCATCAGCCCACAATCGCGGCCGCGTTGTCAGCGTCGGCAAAGACACTGCAAGAACAAAAAGGAGAATGGCCGCCAATATGAAAAAATTGCTATTTTTTGATATGAAACTCCGCATAATCTTTCAATCCAATCCGATAAAAAACATACTTTCGTAATACATGTAAAATCCCCAAGCCATACTGGGTACTCCGCCAAAGGCCAATCATGGACGCTTCGGGAAAATAGCGAGTGGAAATGGGAATTTCTTTGATACGAAATCTGGCAATTTTCATCTGTACGATAATTTCCGTATCAAAGACAAAATCGTCCGAATTTAATTCGAGCGGGAGCGTTTCCAAAACTTTTTTGCTGTACGTCCGAAATCCCGAATGATATTCTGTAAGACGCATCCCTAAAATGAAATTTTCGAGTTTCGTTAAAAAAATATTCGCAATGAATTTCCAATACGGCATCCCGCCCAAAATCGCGTTTTTTCGAACCAGCATTCGGGAGCCAAATACCGCATCGTATTCGCCCATCGCAATGGGGCGTACCAGCTCCGGAATAAAAGTCGGGTCATACTGAAAATCCGGATGCACCATGACAACGATATCGGCGTTGAGTTTCAGCGCTTCGCGGTAACATGTTTTTTGATTTCCTCCGTATCCGCGGTTTTCCTGATGAAGAAATGTTTTAATGCCGAGCGAGTTCGCAACTCCTACGGTATTATCCCGACTTGCATCATCAACCAACAGAATATCATCAACAATATCGCGAGGGATAGCGCCCACGGTCATAGTAAGAGTATGCGCCGCATTGTATGCCGGCAATATTGCAATAACTTTTTTTCCGTTGATCATATAAACACATAAACTGTACCATAAATCACCGAAGGACAAAATAAGGTGCATAAGGCCACATACATAAGGTTGAAAAATAAACAACAATCGGTATACTAGTACTAAATATATGTTCGTTGACAAGGAGTAGTC
>DATDWI010000081.1:0-7592 GCA_036517415.1 Minisyncoccota bacterium | reverse complement strand
CTGCGTACTTCTTGTACAACACTTCCTGCGGTTTTTCCCACCGCGCGCATCGCAAGAGAGCCAAAAAGATACGGGAGCATCGCGCCGATAAAAAGCCCCGCGATAACAAAGGGGTCAGAAAGTTCAAACGAAATAGCGCTTGCTCGTGCCGCAAGCTCCTCGGTATAGGCGGCAAAAAGCACCATTGCCGCAAGACCAGCGGATGCGATGGCATATCCTTTGGTTACTGCTTTCGTGGTATTGCCTACCGCATCGAGCGGGTCGGTGACGTCACGAACTTCTTTCGGCAACCCGGCCATCTCGGCAATGCCGCCCGCATTATCGGTAATGGGGCCAAACGAATCAATGGCGATGATCATTCCTGCCATTGAAAGCATTGCAACGCTCGCGAGTGCTACTCCATAAAGACTTCCGGTTATGATAAATGCTGTTAATATTCCTGCCGCGATCAACACTGCAGGAAGAGCTGTGGATTCCAGCGAGATCGCAAGACCCGTGATGATATTGGTGCCATGCCCCGATTCAGAGCTTTGCGCGATTACTTGTACCGGACGAAATGATTTGGAAGTGTAATATTCAGTAATAAGCACGATACATAACGTAATAGAAAGCCCAACGAGCGTTGCTTTAAAATAATTTTCCGAAAATCCCGACGGTTCCATTTCCTGTATTGCCCAATACTGTGCCGCCCAATAAAATCCGCCAACGGCAAGAATGCCCGATGCCGCAAGCCCTTTGTAAAGCGCGCGCATAATTTTATCTCCCGAAATCCGCACAAACCAAAATCCAACGATGGAAGCCCAAATGGCAAGCGCTCCCAACAACAACGGATAGCGTATCGCGATACCCGATCCGACAAATTGCGTTTGCCCAAGAATCATCGCGGCAATGAGTGTTACGGTATATGTTTCAAAAAGATCCGCGGCCATACCGGCGCAGTCCCCAACGTTATCTCCGACCAAATCCGCAATAACACCCGGATTCCTCGGGTCATCTTCCGGAATTCCTGATTCTATTTTTCCTACCAAATCCGTTCCCACATCAGCTGCTTTGGTATAAATACCGCCGCCTAAGCGCGAAAAAACAGAGATAAGCGATCCGCCGAATCCCACGCCAATGAGCGCTTGCAGCGCTTCATGACCTCCTCCAGCCAATGTCCAAAACCCCGCCACTACCAAAAGTCCAAGCCCTACGACTAAAAAACCTGTTACCGCGCCTCCGCGAAATGCAAGCAAAAAAGCGCCAGAAAGCCCGCCGCGGGCTTTCTCTGCGACGCGCGAATTGGCCAAAACGGCGGTTTGCATGCCAATGTAGGCAGCAAGCGCGGAGGCGATTGCGCCTATCGCAAAACCAACGGCGATCATAATACCAAGCCCTAACCAAAGAATAGTTGCAATGAGCAAACCAACTCCTAACATTGCTTGAAATTCGCGGCTTAAAAACGCTCGTGATCCCTCGCGGATAGCATCGGCAATCTCGACCATTTTTGGGGTTCCTTCAGACGCTTGCTTGACGCTGCGGCGCAGCCACAGCGCAAAAGCAATGGAGGCAAGAGAAGTTACCATAGCAAATATTTCAACAGACATAGATGTAATGGTAAGTATAGCAAAATTAGTATAAATGACAATGCCGACTATTGACGTTGTTTTCTGGCGCATAGTATCATTGAAATACGATGAACATGGAAGAGCAGGATAAAAAAGAGCAACCTGTTTCGTTGGAGGAAGAAATGCGGCAATCCAACGCGCTTTCTTTGCCGGTTGCCATTGTAATTGCCGGAATTGTTGTTGCGGGAGCGGTACTGTACGCGAATGGCGTGCCGCGTGGACAGCAGCAGGCATTGGTGCGCGATGCAGGGAGTGTTGCGGAAGAAAGCAGTCTGCGCGCGGTAAGTACCGAAGATCATATTTTGGGAAATCCGAACGCGGCGGTCAAAATTGTAGAATTTTCTGATATTGAATGTCCGTTTTGCAAACGTTTTCACCCCACGATGCTGCGCATTATGGATGAATATGGGGGCGATGGTAGGGTTGCGTGGGTATATCGCCATTTCCCGCTTGAGCAAATTCATTCGTTTGCGCGCGAAGGCGCTCTTGCCGCCGAATGCGCCAATGAACAGAAAGGCAACGAGGCATTTTGGTCATTTGTGAACGAGGTGTTCGGCGCGGATCAAAGTATTGGCAGCGATCTGTTTGATCAGGCCGCATTGCGCATCGGCCTTGATGCAGCAAAATTCCGCAACTGTATTACAAGCGGAACATATAATAGCCGCATTGACGCTGATATACAAGATGGGGTAACGGCAGGCGTGCAAGGAACCCCACATAGTGTAGTGATTGGTCCTGACGGCAAACAAACAGCGATCAACGGCGCTCAACCATACGAATACGTCAAATCGGTTGTTGATTCGTTGCTTGCTGGTGGCACATAGTAGTGGTACTCTAGGGAATAGTTTTGTTCTTTAAGGAGCGCTATATGTGCGGGATTGCAGGAATTTTGTCTAATGGCAACGATGTTGTTCAAGATCTTATTTTGGCAGGACGTGCCCAAAATCATCGTGGCAAAGAAAGCGCGGGACTTGTTGTCGGCTGCGGTGGTTTGTACCAAGAACAAAAGGGGATGGGTACCGTTGAGCAAGTTTTTGGAAGAAACGGAGCTCATTATCTCTCGGGAGATGTAGGCCTCGTACATGTTCGCTATTCTACTGCCGGTGGTTCCTTGCTCTGCGCTGCTCAACCCACTGAGGGGACGTTTCAGGGAAAGCAGTTTTGGCTTGCGCACAATGGAAGTTTGGTTCGATGGGAAAAATGCGCACGAGAGTGTCAACGCCAAGGATATCAGTTTACGACTGGAGCGCTTACTGATCGCGTGGCGTCTATTTCTGACTCGGAAGTAATTGTTGCGCTTATTTCTCTTTCTTCACGCACGACATTTCTTGAGGCCATCCAAGATGTGCTTTCTCGGGTAGAGGGCACGTATTCTCTTGTTCTACTTTACGACGATGTGCTCTACGGCGTTCGTGATGCAACAGGCAATCGACCTTTGGTAATTGGCCGCGGCCGCGGCATTACGGGTATCTTTTCAGAAAGCGCAACGTGCACAGTTCTGAATATCCAGCGCGAAGACGAAGTGAAAGCCGGTACTGTTGTTGAGGTGCGCAAAGCAACATATCCAGAGCAATGTCATTGGCGCGTTGTTGGTTCGGTCCCTTTTTCTGCTTCAGACACCGAAAAAATGACAAAGCCGTGTCTGTTTGAGTTTATATATTTTTTGCGTCCAGATACGAAATTTCATGAGCGCCGAGTTCAATTGGTACGTGAGGAGATGGGGGCGGAGTTGTGGCGTGAACATCCTTTCAAAGCAGACCTCACCATCCCTGTTCCTGATTCTGGAAATGCTGCCGCACGTGGATACGCACAAGCAGGAAGTTTGCTTTTTCACCCAAATGCCCTGTTTCGTTTTCACTATAGCGGCGGGAGAACATTTATTGAGTTGCACGACAAGCGAGATCTCGGCTTGCGCATCAAATTGACCGTAATCCCCGAACTTACCGAGGGGAAGTCGATTGTAGTAGTTGATGACTCAGTGGTTCGCGCAACAGCCCTCAAGCGAGTTGCGTATATATTGCGTACCGAAGGGAGAGCGCGCGAAGTGCATGGAAGAATCGCATCACCGCCCTACGCACATCCGTGCTTTTACGGCATTGATACGTATCGAATAGCGGGAGAGCTTGTTGCCGAGCGCCAGCGCGGCGATATTGCTGCTATTGCCAAAGAAATTGGTTTAGATTCTCTGGAGTATCTTAGTTTGAATGGCTGCAAACGTTCTGTGCTCCGCGTGCAAGGCGATCGGCTGAGTTTAGATAATTTTTGCGATGCTTGCTTTAGCGGAAATTATCATATCCCAGTCAAATAATCACAACAACCCCGCCCGGCATTTTGCTGGGCATTGTTTTAGTTTCCTCGTTTGAGTTTGCGGTATTGCGCTTCAATATCGGAAAACGCTTCGCGGATCGCGCTTCCTAACCCCACTCCTTTTGCTTTCGCAATCCTGCTTTTTCCGTGAGAGACAAATCGTGGACCCGAAGCGAGTTGTATTGCAAGGGTAACGTCGAAGAGCGTAACGTGACCCGCTTGGTTTTTCGGGTAGTCAATGCCGATTTCCATGCGGTTGATTGGTGAATTGGTGTGAAGACGCTTCGCCAGATGAGTAAGAAGCGCACGAACTTCTTCTTGCTCATATTGTCGCGCCGCATCTCGACGCGTTTTTTTGAACAAAATAGGAATTTGTTTTTCCGAAGAGCCCACCATAATATATCCAATGGTACCATAAACACTCGTGCGGCGCACTCCTGTTGTGTCCAGCGGAGACGGGCTCGCGCAACTTGCGCTGGCATCAATAGTGCGGTTGAATGTAGTGAGATTGATTGATGGGGGTTCGTTGAACAAATGATTCGTTATGTGCGAGAGCGCAACGATAATTGTAGCTGTGGCCCGATAGCTATTATCAATGCAATGAAATGGTCGGGCGAAGCAAGTACTCTGCGATCTCATTTTCGCCGCGTGTGCCAAGCAAGTCGCTGTAAGCCGTCAATCCGTGGCGCCCCACGAGGACACTTCGACCGCACCATGCATCAGCTTTGCCCAAACATTAACATCAAGAAGCGCGTTTTTCCTACCATACAATCTATCTATGAGCATTTACAAAAATCTGATAGCGCCGTCGTGGTAACTATATCGTGGATTGAAACCGGTGACCATGTGGGGAGAATGGTAAAAAGTCACTACGCGCTCCTGGTGCGCACAACGGCATCGGGAAAAAGTTTCGTTGGAATAAATTATTGTAGGGGGAAAACGCAATCGCTCATACGGAGAACAACACTCATCTATCATTGCCGGAGAAGAAGAAATTTTTTGGGTGATTGGTACCCCGTCGCGTGGTTTTTAACCAAGAAACAAAAACAGTAAAAAATATTCAATGGCGCTCATAATGAGCGCCTGTTCATATTGTTCGAAGTCGGACTTCGAACTGTTATTTGCTAATCGTCTTTGTGGGGGTCGTTCCCAACTCGTTCGGGGCCGCGGTTTGCGTAGCGCTTGATAAAATTTTCGATGCGTTGTGTATCCAATACGCCGCCATCAAGATTAAAAGCGTCAACGCGCCCCCATGCCACCAGTGCAATGTCGGTATCGTTTGCTTCGCGCGACGTGATAATAACTTTGCCAGAATCAAATTGTTTAAGATCACCCAGCACCGCCTCCGGAATGCGCGTGTGATATGCAATCCAAACATCTCCGTGCTCAAGGTTATGGATGACCTGCTCATCGAATGGCGGCTTCTCATGAACATCGTAAAATCCCACGAGTGCGGGGTTTGCATAATGCCATCCCGAAGATGGCGGATTGGAATTATATGCTGGATGCGAGCTCCCTTCCGCGATATGTTCTGTCCCCTGAATAGGATGCGCGGTACTGTAATCAAATCCTTCTGGGACAACGCGCAGGACAACCAGCCACATGCCAAGCGTCACAATACCACCAATCCCCAAAACCCACAGCGTTGCAATAAGCCAGTATTTTACTTTTTTAGAGCGCAGCTCTTTTTTTTGCATCTCGCGACGATCCTCTTTGTTCTGCCGGCGCAGTTCATACTCCGTCAGTTCATGAAAGTCGTTCATAGGTGGAAAAAAGAGGGGTACTCGTCATTTAATGCCAAGCAATTCGGAGATTTTTGGTTTGTCAAAGCCGATGACCAGCTTGCCGTCGATATCAATGACCGGGACGCCCATTTGCCCCGAGCGTTGAATCATCTCGTTGCGCCCTTTTTCATCGGTCGCAACATCTTTCTCGGTATATTGAACTTTTTTTTCCTGAAAAAACGCTTTTGCGGCCCTGCAATACACGCATGTCGGCGTAGTGTAGATTGTCACGGTAGCCATAATGATTTAATGGTAAGGCCACCACACCGAACAGTCAAAGTGTGTATAACTTTTGTGTTTATGCGCGCAGTGAATTCCACATTAATTCAAATGCCATCCGCTGCATTTTGTTGATTTCTGTGCTTTCAATAATAACACCGAGAAAATTTTCCCGATATGAAATAAGCGCAATTTTATTTGCGTAAATTTCCATATCCGCATTAAAACGAAATTGAGAGCTATTTATCAATCTCGTTTCGCGTAGTTCTTTTGGGCCATTGTGAGCCCATTCTCCAGCAACTTTCGAGCGGGGCGCAATTATTTTTATTCTGATTTTTTTCTTAACTCGTTCTTCAATGTAAGCACGCTCAAATTCACGAGGCATGTAGGTGTGAAAATCAAAGAGACCCGTGTAGCTTAATATGGTATCTCCAGACGCGCAACTTTCCAGAGTATCTTGATACAAGTCTTTCGTTCCTTCAAACGCTTCATAAAACGTGATACGAGGCTTGAGCGGAAGTATGTTTTGCATAGCACGCAACTCCGGCAAAATCTTTTCTACAATTTTAATTTTTTCATTAATGTCTATTGTAAAAGGACTGACGTCCTCAACAAAAAATACTCTATGCTTACCCCGTGAGGATGTTTTGATAAGTCTCCTCTTCATCAGATTTGGCAAGATGTTGTATACGCTTGTCCGTTTCATCCCGATTTTTTTTGCAATATCAATTACTGTCCCCTCGCCCAGCTCAAGAAGCGCTATGTATATGCGCGCCTCTTTTGGCGCTAATCCAAGGTATTCAAGTGAATTTAGTATATTATCCATAAAGTGTTGTCTTTTTCAGACGCTTTTATTTATTTGTATATAGTTAAGTTCATCCTTACTTTACAATAACTTTTTATGCAAAGGTATTATTAATATAATATACTTTTCTATTGCACTAGACAAGTACTGTAGCGTTATGTACTATTAATCCAGAGGTTGCTTGAAAGGAGGAAGCTATGACTACGTCAGAAGATAAAGCAATGAAAATTATGGGAGACCATTGCGTCTCTGTTTCTAATGCAATGGCCGTTTTTGATGGGGTCTGGCGGTCGCGATGTAAGGATTTGACGGAAATCCCGTTTTCCGTCAAAAAGCTTGAAGAGAAGAAAGAGACGCACATTTTGGTTCCAAAAATATTTTCGTCAATAAAGCACATGGCGCATGTTTTCCATGGGCAGTTGCCTGCGGGCAACTACAGTTTCTTTGCAGAAAAAAAATGGCCGCTGTTTTTTGATTTACAGGCACGGAGCCTCGTCTCGAAGTTGGATAGCGGATGGATGCTTTTGGGGAAAGGTATTCTTCCAGACTCTCCGTATAAAAGCTTCAAAAAGCAAATTCTTCTTCTGAAAAATGGGGAACAGGTGCCCAGTGTTGCTGAGCTCGCTTACTGTATGGCACTCATGTATCTTGTGAAGGGGGAAACAATATTCCTAGAGAATTGGGCTTTCACTGGCAGTAGTGTGCGCGGTCTGGATGGGGAAGCGTGTTGGAGCGCCTTCCTCGGGCCGCCAATCTCCTTGGTTGTTTTTGATAAAAACGACGAACAATTTGAATTGAAACAATTTCCGAAAGGGCTAGCATATAAAGAAGCCGCTGCCTTATAAAATGTGTTGTGAGTATAAGGAAGGG
>DATDWI010000080.1:0-5315 GCA_036517415.1 Minisyncoccota bacterium | reverse complement strand
TTTCGTGCTTTAAGATACAAAGCGGGGATACAGTCCTTGCCATTGATCCGTTCGATAAGTCATCGGGGCTTACCCCGCCGCGCTTTCAAACCGACATCGTACTATCCTCGCACAACCATCCCAACCACAACAATATTGACTCTCTGGCGCCAAAACAAGAATCCGGGATCTTTGCTATCACTACCCCGGGAGAATATGAAATCCACGGCATTCAAATCCGCGGCATTCCGTCGTGGCACGACGCAAAATCCGGCGCCGAGAAAGGTAAAAATACTATATACGTTATAGAGTGGGAAAATATGCGCGTGGTTCATATGGGGGACTATGGCGAACATGAGCTGCGCGATGAGCTGCACGAAACAATCGGCACCCCCGATATTTTGATGCTTCCCATCGGCGGCAGAGATACCATTGATGAAGAGACCGCGGTAAAACTCATCGCTCATATTGAACCGCGCATCATTATTCCGATGCACTACAAAATTCCGGGGGTCACAACTAAGTGGAGCGACGTGGAAGAATTTTTAAAAGAAATGGGAGAAAAAACCGCCCCGGAGGAGCGGCTTACCATTAAGAAAAAAGATGTCCCCGCCGAAAACCAGAGAATAGTAGTTCTGAAAACACCATGATTCGCCATCCTCTTGATTATCTTGAAACGCTTTGGCAAAAGCCGGAGTCGACACGAAAAAAAATCATGATAATTTCAGTAACTTTTATTTCCATTGCCATTATTGTCGCATGGCTTATGACGCTATCCATACCGTCTATTGCTCCAATACAATCAACCGCGGCTCCCGTGAGTAATATCTGGGAATCATTAACATATGACGTAAACGATGAAACCAGATAATAAAAATCCTGCAGAACCAATCGCGGCTATCGGCACGCTGGTCCCTCGGGGCATTGTCGATGAAATGAAAGAGTCCTATCTCGACTACGCGATGTCGGTCATTGTCGCGCGCGCTCTTCCTGACGTCCGCGACGGTCTCAAGCCTGTGCATCGGCGAATTTTGTTTGCCATGCATGAAATGGGACTTACCCACCAAGCAAAATACAAAAAATCGGCGAATGTGGTCGGCGAGGTACTCGGTAAATATCATCCGCACGGTGACACAGCCGTCTACGATGCGCTGGTGCGCATGGCACAGAACTTTTCCCTCCGCTATCCATTGGTAGAAGGACAAGGAAACTTCGGTTCCATTGACGGTGATTCCGCCGCCGCAATGCGCTACACCGAAGCACGGATGGCACCGATATCCTCCGCGATGCTTCGTGATATCGAAAAAGAAACCGCCGATTTCATACCGAACTATGATGGCTCCAAGAAAGAACCCTTAGTGCTTCCCGCCGCAATTCCCCAACTCCTGCTCAACGGCTCTATGGGTATTGCCGTCGGCATGGCAACAAATATCCCGCCACACAATCTCCGCGAAGTCACCGATGCAACACTTCATTTATTGGCCCATCCGAAAGCAACGGTTGAGGACTTAACGGAGTATGTCCAAGGACCCGACTTCCCCACCGGCGGGATGATTTTCAATAAAAAAGAAATTCTGCAGGCATATCAATCGGGCCGTGGCGGTGTCGTCAGCCGCGGTGAAGCAGAAGTCACCGAGCGCAAAAACGGAGAATGGCAAATTATCATTACTTCAATCCCCTACCTCGTTAATAAAGCGGAATTGATTGTGAAAATCGCAAACCTCGTGCAAGAGAAAAAAATTGAGGGCATTCGGGATCTTCGTGATGAATCAGATAAAGAGGGACTCCGCATTGCGATCGACCTCAAGCGCGACGCATATCCTCAAAAAGTCCTCAATAATCTCTACAAGCACACGGACTTAGAGCGTGCGTTTCATTTCAACATGGTAGCGCTGGTTGACGGCATCCAGCCGCAAACGCTTTCGCTCAAGAGTATTTTGGAAGAATTCATCAAGCATCGCAGGGTCGTTACCGAGCGGAGAGCGCGTTTTGACCTCATGCGCGCTGAAGAACGAGAGCATATTTTGCTGGGGCTCACGAAAGCGCTTGACCATATTGATGCGGTCATTAAAGCCATCAAACAATCAAAAGATAAAGACGATGCGCATAAAAATTTGATCAAAAAATTTGATCTCTCGGACGCGCAAGCCGCCGCAATTTTAGACATGCGCTTGCAAACACTGGCCGGACTGGAGCGCCAAAAAATAGAAGATGAACTCAAAGAAAAACAGCAGCTCATCAAAGAATTGCGGGCACTTCTTCGGGATCCGCAAAAAATCAACGAAGTGATCAAAAAAGAACTTGCCGAAATGAAAGAAAAATACGGCGACGAGCGCAAAACGCGCGTTGTTGCCGGCGCTGCGAAAATTATCGCAACGGAAGATCTGGTACCCGAAGAAGAAACTATTCTTATTCTCACCCAAGGGGGGTATGCCAAACGTATCAAGCCCGACGAATACCGCGTCCAGCGAAGAGGCGGCAAGGGCGTCATTGGTGTTACAACCAAAGAAGAAGACATTACCATTGAATTTGTCACGGGCAATACGCACGACGACGTTTTGTTCTTTACCAATCTCGGAAAGGTCTACCAAACAAAAATGTACGAGATTCCTGAAGGAACCCGTCAAGCAAAAGGAAAATCCATTGCTAATTTTCTTGCGTTAGGGCCCGATGAGCGCGTGACATCCGTCTTGCCGCTTCCTCACAAAACAAAACGAGGAGACGCATATAGTATTGCGCTGCAAACTCAAGAAGGAATAATCAAAAAAGTAGCGGGCGATGAATTTGCGGATGTGCGCAAATCGGGCATCCGCGCTATTAACCTCCAAAAAAACGATACATTGTGGTGGGCGCGGATCATAAACCCGGGAGACGAAGTTATGCTTTCGACAAAATTGGGGAAAGCGATTCGCTTTAAAGAAAAGGATCTTCGCCCCATCGGGCGCACGGCGCAAGGGGTACGCGCGATGCGCCTTAAAAAAAATGACGAGATTGTCGGAATGAATGTTCTGCCGAAAGAAGCAAAAAAACTTGAAATTCTTTCCATATCGGAGTTGGGGTTCGGCAAAAGAACCGCAGTTGCGCACTATCGGCTCCAGCGGAGAGGAGGGTCCGGCATTAAAACATTTAAGGTAACGCACAAAACCGGCCCCTTGATCTCCGTGCAAGTGACCAAAGAACATGCAACAGAGATTATTGTCATCTCCGAAAAAGGCCAGGTTATCCGCTCGCCTCTTGCGCAAATCCCATCGCTCTCCCGCGCAACGCAAGGCGTGCGTATCATGAAACTCGACCCCAAAGACAAAGTAGCTTCGGTAACACTGTTGTAAATAGTTTGCTATACTAGAAAAATGGCAGAAAAGTTTTTGGAGCCGGCGGTGGCTCTTGATTCGTGGGATATTCGCCCGGGCGAGGCGGTTGCCGATTTCGGCTGCGGATCCGGGTTTTTTGCCGTCGTTCTGGGGCAACGCGTCGGCCCCAAGGGCACCGTATATGCCCTTGATGTGCGGCAGGAAGCGCTCGATATAACAAAAACCAAAACAAAGATTTTCCAGCTTTCCAACATTCAGCTTATCCGCGCAGACCTTGAATCCCCGCGCGGGAGCGGTATCAAAGATCAGGCCGTTGATAAAGTGCTCATCACTAATGTTTTGTTTCAAGCAGAAGACAAGGGAGCAATACTCCAAGAAGCATACCGAATTCTCAAAGATGGCGGGTCGCTCTTGATGATTGAGTGGGACCCCGAGACGCCCGGCGCTAAGCCAAAACTTCCTACGGTGATTTCCAAAAAAGAAGCGGAGCGTGTAATTACGCAAATAGGATTTCATCTCCAAAAAGAATGCTCCGCCGGTTCTCATCATTACGGATTGGTATTTAAGAAATAAGCAGATGGACAAAACACAAATGTATGTATTTGTCGGAGTCGGCGCGGTGGTGATGTTCGTCGTGCTTATTTTTATGGGCATTATCCCGGGGCTGCCCGGTGTTGAGACGCAACCTGCGTCACTCGCCATGTGGGGGTTTCAAAGTAAAAAACTATGGGACCCTGTTTTTGAAAGCTACGAACGAGCGCGCCCGAATGTCAAAATTTCCTATGTACAAAAAAGTCTGGCGGCGTTTGAGGCAGATCTGTTAAATACGCTCGCCCAAGGACAAGCGCCAGATATTATTATGTTCCCGTCAGAATATATACGGCGTCAGGGCGACAAAATCGCGCTTGCTCCCGGCGGCCTCGTGACAGAAACTAACCTTCAACAAATCCATATTGACGCAGTAAAATCCTTGTGGATACCGCAATACCAAACCGTTGTCGGTATGCCGCTCTATGGCGACGCAATGGTGCTCTATTCAAATAAGGCGTTGCTCACCAAGCATTTTATCCCTAATCCCCCGAAAACATGGGATGAGATTGTTGCAATGTCAAAAAAAATCACCCAAAAAGACGTGTCGGGCAATATCGCAATAGCGGGCATCGCGATGGGACGAGCGCGCAATATTCAAAACGCTCCCGGCATCATCGAGACCCTCTTTTTGCAATTCGGCGACCCCATGACCGACGACCGCGGCAGAATGGATCTCGGCAGAGCGGTGCCGCGCGGAGGAGTCAGTGTTAATGCCGCGGAATCTGCCCTTCAATTCTTTGCAGATTTCGCAAATCCGGCCAAAAGCACCTATTCGTGGTCATTTGCGCTCCCGGAAGCGCAAGAATTTTTCATCACCGGCAAGCTTGCGTTCTATCTGGGATTTATGAGCGAATATGACATTATTCGCGCAAAAAATCCCCATCTTGATGTCGCGGTCTCGCTGTTTCCGCAGCTCACCGGAGCCGAGCGGCCCATAACCGGCGGGAGTATTACGTTCCTCGCCGTTCCCCGATTGTCGCGCAACCAAACCCACGCGTGGGGCTTTATTAACTTCGCATCTCAACCACAACAATCTGGTGTTCTGGTAAACGGCATCAATAATGTTCTGCCGCGCCGTGATACATTTGCTCTCTACCAAAGTGAAGCGGTGCGCTCGGTGTTTGCGCAGTCAATGCTCGCGCTCCGTCTCTGGAGCAACCCTTCGCCTGCCGCCGTGCGAAGCGCGCTTCGTGATATGATAGAGGACGTTGCGCTCGGCCGCCGCTCAATCAAAGAATCCATCAACAACGCAAATACTCAAATTAATAACAGAGCAGGGATATGAAAGAAAAGCAAAAATCAAAAAGCAAAAATCAAAAATTCATAGCCATCTTTATCCTAGCATCAATTGCCTTGCCGGTATCTGCGCAGATTGTCCCGGCATGCGGAGCGGATGGTACCGGCCCCTGTACGCTCTGTGATTTTTGGAAATTG
>DATDWI010000079.1:0-2787 GCA_036517415.1 Minisyncoccota bacterium | reverse complement strand
GCATAACCCACATTGTCTCCAACCACCGCGGCGACAAATAGCAACAACGAGAGAAGATAAATATTTAAAAATCCTTGCGACGCCAAAAAACCAGCGGTAAAAATTAAGCTATCGCCCGGCAAAAAAAATCCGATCAGCAATCCGGATTCCGCAAAAATAATTGCAAAAAGGCCGGCGTATCCCGCGGCCGTAATGAGTGTTACCAAGTCGATGCCGAACAAGTAGTCCATGCTGTTGAGAATATCGCATTATAGCCGTGCGCGCAATGATAATCACAGCGAAAGCGCCTGAAATAAAAATTCGTAGAGGGCGCTGGCGACAAAAAGTACGATAAGAGCAACTTGAACAGCGGGTGGAAACGGCACCAAAGGATGCGTAATTAATCCTTTGCGGCGCATGGCGCGCAAAATCAAAACCACAAAAATACCATCAAGCGCGACAAAGAATCCTCCGACCAACGACATCAACGCTATGAAATTAACCAATCCGGCGATAAATAACAAAAGCGGGGTCGCGATAACCAAGACCACGGAAAGAAACGATGGGATGCGCATATCAAGCTCATATACTTTGCGCAAATCATATCCGAGCGCCAAAAATGAAGTAAAAACAGCAAGTAGTCCGACAAACGAACCAACGCGCACAACACCATCTCCCACCGCTTGACGTAGTCCCTCAAGCGCTTCTTCTGTTACCGCGCTGCCAGAGAGCGCAAGCACCGCAACAATAAAAAATATGTAGAGCACAAACGGAAGCGTAGTGCCTGCGGTAATAGCAGACCGCAAGCCCCGGCGACGATCAAAAAGATTTTCCGATGTAGCAAACCCCGTTAGAGATTTCGTCTCTAACGGGGCAAAAACTCCTTTTGCATCAGCAATGACCGAAAGGCCGGCAAGGGAAAATAAAAAAACGCTGAAAGAAAAAAACGGCGCGCCGCCCTGAATGTTTATGATGTTCGGGACTGATCCATAGTGGAGCGCAAGCCACGAAATCCAAAGCGTTGCGGCAATCAACGGCATTGAGAGAATAAAATTTAAAAAGCCGATTGTGCGAATGGTGCCAAAAAGAAAAATGGCGGCAGAGGCAGCAAAAAATAACAGCGTCCCGTTGGACGCATTGCCAAAAATTGCCGAAATAAATTTTCCGCCTAAAATCGCGTATACGAGCAAAATAGCATTGAACGCAAAAATTTGGGCCGCGGTTTCTATGCGCCCGAACGCTGCGCCAATATGAGCGCGCACATATCCGGGTAAACGATGGTCTTCGGAACTATTTGCTGCAATCTCGCCATATGCACCGTGGATCCACAAAATAGCAAAAAAGGCAATAAGGGCGCTTGCCAGAGACCAACCAAGGCCCGAGCGGCTTACCGCATACGGAAGCGCAAAAACGCCCGACCCGATAATCATGCCGGCTATCACGCCAACGGCAGTTACAAAAGGAGGGAGAAAAACGCGCATACTATATTTATTGCGGGCGAGTATAGCGAGAAATACGATTGTCTACAAACGTAAAAAGCCAAAGTACCAAAAACGAAATAATGGTCGCGAAGGCCGCGATTGCATACATTCGAAATCCGACCGCCATGCCAATTGCCGCCGCCACCCACAGTCCCGCAGCGGTTGTTAAACCAAATACCGAGTCCTCTTTTAGAAAAATGATTCCTGCACCAATAAAACCGATGCCAACGACTACCTGTGAGGCGATGCGTGAAGGATCAAATGCCGAGCTATTTTGCATAGGAACGTGAGAGGAAAGAATGGTAAAGAGCGCCGAACCCAAACATACCAACGTGTATGTACGAAGTCCCGCGGGCTTGCCCCGTCTCTGGCGCTCAAGGCCAAGCGTCATACCAAATATGGTCGCAAGCACAAGCTGGAACAGCATCTCGATAGTTTCTGGTGGAAAATAGGCGGTCATGATCAAACCTGAATCAATTTTTCTTTTTTGACTAATTCCAAAGCTTTCTCGATTAATGTTTTAGGGTCTTTGTCATACACAATTTGTCCATGACCGCGATGAGACGATTTGACAATCCCCTCAATTAAATCCGCGGTTCCTCCGGAGCCAACGAGCACGCCAATTGGCTTGTTGTCCTCAAAAGCAATCGTAAATTCATTGAGTGTTCCCATTCTGCCGCAACCGACGATGACCGCATCAGACGCGCGCGTCAGCAACAAATTGCGCCCTGCATATCCCGATCCTGTGTAAATAATTACATCAAGATAATCAAGCGGCAAATGATATTGCTCTACGTGTTCGCGCTCAGATATTGCAGGAGAGAGGCCGATCGAAAATCCGCCAGCTTCTTTTGCGCCCATGGCAGCCCAAAATGGAAAACCGGTGGTCGCCCCTGTCACCAATACCGCATGGTGCGCTACAATCTGTTTGCCGAGCTCCTTGGCTTTCTCCAGCGCATCCGGTGCGCAGTGCCCCGTCTCCGCCGCCCCCGATACGCATATTTTATACTTCAAATGTATGTGTTTCCCGTCCATGTTTTATATAATATCATAAATAAACGTACTGCCGTATTTCAACATTCCCAAATACCAACTTTTATATGTGGATAACTAGCACTTTTACACTTTCGATTTATTTTCTATAATATCACTATGATAACAAAAAGGCAGAAACAAGTCCTCGATTTTATAACCGATTATCAAGAGTGGAAGGGATATGCCCCCTCTCTTGACGAAATACGCAAGAAATTAAAACTCTCGTCTGTCTCAACGGCTCATTTTCACGTTTCTAAACTTCGCGATTTAGGATATGTATCGAAAGAAGAAA
>DATDWI010000078.1:0-3650 GCA_036517415.1 Minisyncoccota bacterium | reverse complement strand
TTACCACGCACGGCGCGGAGCCGCTCATGGGGGAAGGTATGGAGGTTGTAAAGAGTATCGCGAGGCGTGGCATCTTTCAGTCAAAAGCGGAAGAGCGCGGTACAGTAGAACACCAATCTCTCTATCGCGATTATGTCGATTTTCTTCTCTCAAAAGTTGATCTGTCAAAGGCCGGCGGAGTAAAGGTTGTTTTTGATGCGGGCGGCGGGATGGCTGGGGGTCTCCTGCCTCATCTGGTAAAACGGCTCCCGTGCGAGGTAACTATTCTTGGCGGCGAGATGACCTACGCGAGCGCGTTCAAGGTGCTCAACCCGCTCATTGAGGAAGATCTTGCGGCGCTCAAAAACGAAGTATTGCTCAAGCGCGCGGCGTTCGGGGTTGCCTTTGACCAGGACAGCGACCGCTCCGGGTTTGTGACAAATAACGCTCGATATTTCAGATCTGATTATGTCGGCGCGTTTTTAGCGCGCGAATTTTTAAAAACCAATCCCGGTGTTTCGATGGTCCACGATGTCCGCTCTTCAAGCATCTTTCGCGAAACGATTGTAGCAAATGGCGGTCGTCCGTTTGAATCTCGCGTAGGGCATTCGTTTATTAAAACGCTTATGCGGAAGGAAGATGCTTTTTTTGCCGCTGAAATGTCCGGGCATTTTTATTTTAAGGAGTTTAATTATCTCGACTCTGATCTTTTGCCGTTTCTGTATTTTCTCCAATTTCTCTCGCACTCCGCTAAAACTTCGGACCAGATATTGAGCGAGTTCAATATGTATCCTTCGAGTGGTGAGATTAATTTTAAGGTTGAAGGAAAGGATACTATTCTCGAGCAAATCGCGTCAAAATTTAGTGATGCCAAAGAAGCAAAATGGATAGACGGCCTTACGCTATATTATGATGATTGGTGGGCGAATATCCGCCTCTCAAACACCGAGGCGCTCCTGCGGCTTACCGTTGAAGCGCGAACACAAGAAATACTTGAGGAGAAAGTAAAAGCGCTTAGTGCAATTATCGGGGCTTAAAAAAGCCCGACCTTCTTTTTTGCTTCCACGAGTGTTTTTTCGGCGACTAAACGCGCTTTTCTGCTTCCTTCAACAAGCAGTTTCTCGACTGCTTGTTTATTTTTTGAGAGTTTTTGGTATTCCAGTTGAATTGGCTCAAGGAGCATGACGAGAGAGCTCGCGACGGCTTCTTTGAATTCACCGTATCCGCGGCCGAAAAAGCGTTTCTCGATTTTGCCGATCGGCTCTCCTGAGGCAAGATGCATGAGAAGAATCAGGTTTGAGATTGCAGGTTTTTTTTCGGGGTCATAGATAACTTCTTTCCCCGAATCGGTAACAGCGGATTTTACTTTTTTATGAATTCGTTCGGTCGGGTCCAAAAGGCCGATCTGCGTTGCCTCCCCGTGCGACTTGGACATTTTTTTCTCCGTATCTTGGAGCGAAAGAATTTTGAGCTCTTGCCCGACGAGTCCGACAGGCTCCGGAAACATTTTCCCAAATCGCGCGTTGAATCTCCGCGCGATTTCGCGCGATAGCTCGAGATGCGGGAGCTGGTCTTTCCCGACAGGTACAGCCTGTGCTTTGTAGGAGAGGATATCTGCCGCTTGTAAAACTGGGTACGAAAGGAGTCCGAGATTTGTCGCTTTTGGGTGCTCCGCAAGCATTTCTTTATATACAGGATTAAGCTGGAGCATCGAGATCGGTGTGATCATACTGAATAGTGTTGCAAGCTCCGTATGCTCCGGCACTTGTGATTGGACAAAAATCGTTACTTTTTTCGGGTCGATACCGGACGCAAGATACAGCATGACAATCGCGAGCGTATTGTCGCGGACTGTACGCGTGTCTTCGAGCGTTGTGAGCGCGTGCAAATCCGCAACCATGAGATAGGTTTGATGGTTTTTCTGATGTTCAAGAATGGGTTTTAACGCGCCAAAATAATTCCCTATATGGAGCGAATTCGTCGGCCGAAGTCCGGTTAAAAGGACTGGTTTAGGCATGAGAAAATTGTACCATCAAAAAACCGCCCTATGAAGGGCGATTTTTTGGTCTTTATACTTCTATTACTACCGGAAGCACCATCGGTCGTCTTTCTGTCTTGTGGTATAAGAATTGCCCGATTTTGTCGCGGAGTTCCTCTTTGACGTACTGGAAGTTGACGGGGTGCATCTGCTCGGTAATACCCTCGATAATGTGTTTTACGCGCCCTCGGGTTTCATGGAGAAGCTCCTTTGATTCCTTGAGATAGATAAAGCCCCGCGAAATAATGTCCGGTGAGCCGCGCACTTTGCCCGTTTGAGAATCTACCACGGCGATGATGACAAACATGCCGTCCGCCGCCATCATTTGCCGATCGCGAAGTACCACTTCCTTTACATCGCCTACGCCGAGACCGTCCACCATCACATAATTTGAGGGGACTTTTTCTCCGCTTGCGCGTATCGTGTCGTGGGTTAATTCTACGACCAAGCCGTTCGACGGGATTACAATATTTTGTTTCGGGATACCAACCGATTCGGCAAGTTTTGAGTGCAGTTTCAGCATGTAGTAGTTGCCGTGGATCGGCATGAAGAACTTCGGCTGCATGAGATTGATCATGAGTTTGAGGTCTTCTGCCTGCGCGTGTCCGCCGGCGTGGATATCCATCATCTGATAATGGAATACCGTCCCGCCTTCGCGGTAAATAGTGTCTTTCAGTGTTTGCACCGTCCGCTCGTTACCTGGAATAACCGATGAAGAAAAGATAACCGTATCTCCCTCTTCAATCCGCACATACCGGTGCTCGCGTGTTGCAACGCGCATCAGAACCGCACCTCCCTCGCCTTGCGCTCCCGTGCAGAGAAAAAGAATTTTCTCGGGTGGGTAGTCGTTGACGTTTTTTACGTCAACCATGATGCCCTTCGGGATTTTCAAGTATCCGAGTTCTTGCGCGAGCGCGACGTTCGATTTCATCGAATAGCCATCGATGACGACCTTGCGGCCGTATTTTTCAGAAAGATGAATAAGCTGTTGGATGCGAGAGATGAGCGATGCGAAGGTTGCGACTATAATGCGCCCCTTTACGTCCTTGAAGATATCTTCAAGGTTGTTTTCAATTGTTCTCTCCGAGATTGAGTGTCCCGGGCGCTCTGCTCCGGTTGAGTCTGACATAAGCATCAATACGCCCTCCTGCGAAAGCCGCGCCATTTTAGCGTAATCAGCAGGTTTGTCGCCCACGGGATTGTTGTCGAATTTGAAATCTGCGGTGTGGCAAACAATCCCAACCGGCGTGTGGATAGCAACGCCTACCGTATCGAAGATATTGTGGTTGACATGAAAAAATTCCACGTCAAAAATACCAAGCTTGAGCCGTGAGCTGCCCGAGATTTCTTCAATGTTAATCGGCGGAAGATGTTTGAAATCATCCTGCCGCTTCATGATGATGCCGCGCGTGAGCGGCATCGCGTAAATCGTCGGCGCCCCGAGTTCTGCGGAGAGATAGGGAATCGCGCCGATATGGTCGTAGTGGCCGTGAGTAATGATGACGCCCCGAATATTATTTTTCTTTTCTTTGAGATATGTGACGTTAGGAATAATATAATCAATTCCCGGCATATTTTCCTCGGGGAATTGGAGTCCCATATCAATGATAAGAATATCGTTTCCGTATTCGAG
>DATDWI010000077.1:0-6546 GCA_036517415.1 Minisyncoccota bacterium | reverse complement strand
AAAAACAGCAAGGCAGTGCGACGCTCGGTGTTGATGAAAAGAGACAGCAAGATAGTGTGGCGCCCGGTGTTGATGATACGCCTCGCGCGGCGCAACCTATCTCAATCTTCGCTAAGCATGTACCCGAACCGTCGCGCTATCAAGGGAAAGACCCCTACCGCGAGCCGATTGATGGCGATCATCCTGAAGTATTAATCACGAAACCGACAACGCCCCCGCCAAAAGCTCCGCAATTAAGCGGGCAAGCCCCACAAGTCCAAAAAATAATCAGTTGGTCCGATATTTCTCCCGAAAAAGAAAAGGCAAATTCTCATCCTGACGCGAAGTCGGCGCTTGAGAAAGCAATGAATAATGGTGTCGCCGCGCCGCGACTTCAATCACTCACGAGCGGCAAATCAATTTCGCCTTCGCCTGCAAAAATTTCTGAAAGAAATTTAGGCGGGCAAACCGCAGCCAAGACAACACCGAGTGACTCACAGCAAGGCAGTGCGACACTCGGTGTTGCACAAAAATATAGCGGAAAGGATCCGTATCGAGAACCACTTGATTAGTCCATAGTTTATAGATAATAGTTTATAGAAAATTATAAACTACAAACTATAAACTATAAACTATAAACTAAAAAATGTCCCAATACCAAGTACCACAATTTATCGATGTTGAAGATAAGGTCTTTGGCCCCTTAACTATTAAACAATTTTTGTATTTAGGGGGCGGTGCTTTAATCAATGTCATCGTCTATAACATTTTTAAGCCGTGGGTGCTTGTGGTGCTCGGGGCGCCGTTTGCAATTTTTGCACTTGCTCTTGCGTTTTATAAACATAACGGCATTCCGTTTCCCAAAGTGTGCATGAGCGCGGTGAAATACGTGTTTTCCAAAAAACTGTATCTGTGGAAAAAGAAAGAGGCCGAGGGCTCGGTGCTCACTGGCCTTGAAGCATTGCCGCACGAAAATACCCAAGGAAAAAAACTCTATGTCGAGCCGCCGAAGCACAAACGGCAATCGCAGCGCCTTGCTGATCTTGCTTGGACATTAGATGTTCATCAATTCCCCCGATAACACCATGGCCTCATCATCACAAACAACATTACAAATAGACGAGATTCGTGACGGCGCGTTGGTGCTCAAAGATCATTCCTTGCGCGCAATTTTAATGGCGTCTTCAATCAACCTCGCGCTCAAGTCCGCCGAAGAACAAACTGCGATTATTATGCAATTTCAAAGTTTCCTCAACTCTCTTGAATTCCCCATACAAATTTTTATCCAGTCGCGCCGGCTCAACATCGAGCCGTACCTCGACACGCTCAAAGAACAAGAAAAAAAAGAAGTCAACGATCTTTTGAAAGTCCAGATCGCTGAATACATAGAATTCGTTCGAACGTTTGTGCAGGCCTCCGACATTATGACAAAAACATTTTATATTGTTGTGCCCTACACGCTGCCCGTGGCCGGAGGAGAAGGAGCGCTTGGTGGAATTACAAAAATGTTCGGATTGGGCAAAAAGAAAGAGTCGGCCGGCATGGCCCCGGAGATTTTCGAAGAGTATAAAAAACAACTTTGGCAACGGGTGGATCATGTCATCCAAAGCATTGTGCGCACCGGCGTGCGCGCGGTACCACTAAACACCGAAGAAATCATTGAGTTATTCTACGGTCTTTATAATCCCGGAGAGCCCGGAGAAACACGCCCGCAGATAGAAGCCCAAACTATCAACTAACAACTATAAACTAAAAACTAACATCGTGGCTTTGTTCGGAAAAAAAACAGTATCAGCAGAAAAAGAAGCGGTTCCTATTTTCCCCGAAGATATTTATCGTTCGGGGGTGTTGCGGCTGAAAGATGTTATTGCGCCTGCCGCATTGGAGATAACCGCAAACCATGTGCGGCTTGGCGAAAAACTCGCGCGGACGCTCTATGTGTTTTCTTTCCCGCGCTTTTTGGCGTCAAGCTGGTTCTCTCCGGTCATCAATATGGATAAAGAGACAGATATTTCAATCTTTACCCATCCGGTAGATACCACCGTTATCTTAAAAAAACTTCAGCGGCGAGTTGCCGAAGTTCAATCGCAGATAAATATTCGGCAAGATAAGGGGTTGGTGCGCGACCCGATGCTGGATGCAGCGTATCAAAATCTTGAGAATCTTCGCGACAATCTCCAGCAAGCTGAAGAAAAATTATTTCTCATCGGCATTTATATCACTATCTACGGCAGTACGGCCGAAGAGCTTGATAAGGTTGAGATTGCCATCAAATCAATCCTCGAGTCACGCCTGGTGTATCTCAAGCCCGCGCTCTTTCAGCAAAAAGAGGCGTTGGACTCGACATTCCCCATGGCGCTCGATTTACTGAAGGTCAACAACTACCTCAACTCGTCTCCGGCGTCCACCGTATTTCCGTTTGTGTCATTTGATCTTACCGCAAACCGCGGGATACTCTACGGCATCAATGCGCACAACAACTCGCTGGTACTCTTTGACCGATTCGGGATGGAAAACTACAACTCGGTCATGTTCGCGCGTTCGGGTTCGGGCAAATCCTACACCGCAAAACTAGAAGTCATCCGATCGCTCATGTTTGATGTTGATGTGATTATCATTGACCCTGAAAAAGAATACGAATATCTTGCCGAGGCAGTCGGCGGACGATATTTTAACATTTCGCTCTCGTCGCACCACCACATCAATCCGTTTGACCTGCCAATGCCGAGAGAAGACGAGGCGCCATCCGACGTATTGCGCTCGCATATTATCAATCTCGTCGGGCTCTTTCGTTTGATGTTCGGAGGGCTTACCCCAGAAGAAGACGCGATTATTGATAAAGCCATCACCGAGACATATGCCTCGCGCGATATCACGCCGGATACCGATTTTCGCAACGCAACGCCGCCTATTTTGTCTGACTTTGAGCTGGTGCTTTCCAATATGGAAGGTGGCGACGCGTTGGCGCGTCGGCTGAACAAGTATACCCAAGGAACATGGGCAGGGTTTCTCAATCAGCCAACCAACGTGGATATCAACAAACGCTTGGTGGTTTTCTCAATTCGCGACATGGAAGATGAGCTTCGTCCCATTGCGATGTATTTGGTGGTCAATCACATCTGGTCAGCGATTCGCTCTGAACTTCGCAAGCGGATTTTGGTAGTAGATGAGGCGTGGATCATGATGAAGCACGAAGACGCGGCGTCGTTCCTCTTTGGCCTTGTCAAGCGCGCCCGAAAATATTATTTGGGGGTTGCCACCATTACGCAGGATGTTGCTGATTTTATGAATTCGCCTTACGGCAAGGCGATTGTTACCAACTCTTCCATTCAGGTGCTGTTGCGCCAATCGCCGTCCAGCATGGAGCTGCTACAAAAAACATTTAGCTTAACCGAGGAAGAAAAATTGCATCTCCTTGAGTCCGATGTCGGCGAGGGGCTCTTTTTTGCGGGGCTCAAGCACGTGGCAATTAAAGTCATCGCGTCCTACACGGAAGATCAAATAATCACCTCCGACCCCGCGCAGATTTTAGCAATCAAAAAAGCCAAAGCCGAGATGAAGTAAAAATGGTATAATTAAAACATGGATCCTGTAGCAGCACAAGAAAATAGATATGCGGCGGAGCTTCAGCGAGCGCGCGCGGCAGATATCGCGCGTCAACGCGGCAACAAAGAACAACGGCATCTGCAGACGCTCTCTGAATCATCAGCTGCCCTACAGCCCGAAGCTCACAAAATAAGTCCGATGCAGGCGTTTTTGCTGATTGGCGTAGCGCTTGTAGCGGATGGGCTTTCGGCGCTCTTTACCATTTCTATTTTTCTTATTCCTTTGTATTGGATCGTGTGGGTTTTTGCGGTTTTGGGATTTTTTGTGTGGCTCCATATGCTCGGCATCTCGTGGACAAACGCAAAAGGAATGCGCTCCCTAATATTATTGGGCGCGGCGCTCGGCATTGAATTTATGCCATTTCTTAACGTACTTCCGGCATGGACCGCGTTTGCGATAGGGACGGTAATTAATGATCGCTTGAGCGAATTTACCGATATTTTAGAAGGTGCTGCAAAAAAGAAAAAAGAGGAAGAAGAAAGAAAACGAAAAGAAGAAGAAAAGAAAAAAGAAAATAAATCATAACAACATGGCGCGCGTTAAAAAAATAATATCAATAAGCATCGCTGTCTTTGTTTTTGCACAGGTTGCTTTTGCGCAAAGTTCGCTTTTGCTTACTGTCTCGCCACAAACGCCCTCTCCGGGGCAAGCGTTTTCGGTGAGCGCGCAATCATTTGTGTTTGATGCCACGCGCGCGGACTTTACGTGGTATCAGAATGGGAAACTGGTTGCTTCCGGTGTGGGCAAACGAACACAAAATTTTACAGCGCCAGCGGTCGGCGGATCGCTAACGATCCGCGTCATTGCCGTAAGCAGCGACGGACTCACCTTTGAAGAAAATCTCGTTATTCATCCCGCTGATATTGATTTTATTTTGCATGCCGGAACTTATACGCCACCGTTTTATCGAGGAGCCGCGCTCTTTACCCCCGGAAGCCGCGTAGAACTTTATGCCATACCGAACGCAGCGGTTGGTAGAACAAAACTCAACCCCCAAAGTCTTATATATGAATGGCAGCTCGATGAGCAAAAAATTATTGAACAATCGGGCAAAGGGAAAAACCGTCTTGCGTTTACGACACCAGATTTTTGGGGCAATCATCATGACATCGTGCTGACCGTGTTTGCGCCCAGCGGTGATCTCATCGCAGAACGAAATTTCCTCATCGAGCCGCGCCTTCCCATGATATTATTTTATCCGTTTAATGTTTTAACCGGCATTTCCAAAACCGCGCGGTCCTTGTTTACCGCTTCCCCCGGAGAACGAGTTGGAATTTTGGCGGAGCCATATTTTTTTGACACCAGCGTTGTGCGTGGTGGTATATTTGAATGGAAAGAAGTGGGTAAAATACTGCCGCCGCAACGCACCAATCCGCGGCTCTTGGAAATTCAAACGCCCGCAACAAGCGAAGGAGAATTTCAAACATCGTTTTTTTTGGAACTCAAAGACGCCACAAGAATATTTCAGCAAGCAACCGCAGTGTTTACATTAAAAGTGAGCAAGCAATAAGTGCTATGAAGAAAGAACTTTATTATCGTGTCCGTATTTTAAAAAAGCAAATGAGTCTCTTTGCTTTCCTCGCCGCGCCCAGCGAGCGCGGCTCGGGGTTTCGCGCTACGCTCTTTTTCGCTTCGCAAAAAAACCTTGCCCGCTCCGCGCTCAAAACCCGCTCAGAGACTCATTTGCTTTCTTTTCTCTCAACGCGCCTCCCATTGCTTATTAATTTCCTTGTGGGAGTGTTTTTCATCGCCTTGCCGGCGCTGGCGATTGAATATAACCTTCTTGCTCCGATCAAAGACAAGGCGTCGGTGGAGGGTGCAAATATTTTCGGGCAATATATGGCAAGTTTCATTCCTTTTGTCCTTGCGTTTGCCGCAGTCGCCGCGGTAACACAAATAGTCATCGGCGGATTTGAATACGCGTTCTCGGAAGCCATCACCAACAAACAAGAGGCCAAGGACCGTATCACCAGCGCTTTAAGCGGCCTTCTGTTGGCGCTTGCGTCATTTTTAATCCTTAACACGATCAATCCCAAACTTACCTCACTACAGCTCGAAGTGAAGCCGCTTAATGCGCCTTCCACTCAGTCACAACAACAACAAACAAATCCAAGTACTCCAACTACCGCAGTTCCCACGGCAAATACGGTCTTCGGTCAACAAGAAATATCGGCAACAGACTGGCAACTTCAGCAACTTGGGCTTAATGGGTGGACAACCATTAATGTGTTTAAGATAGAAGACGAGTGTAAAAGCAAGTTGTCGGTGCTTTTCCCTGATCGGTGCGTTCAACAGCAACAGCAAGTGACAACAACGCCACCGGCAACACGTCCGTGGATACTTCAAATTCAACAACCAGATGGAATATGGATCAACGAAGCAACGTTCGAAAAAGAAGAGGAGTGTGAGGGACGGAAGCAGAACATGATTCAGGTTGATCCATCAAGAGTGACGACCGTACGATGTATCCGTCAGTAAGATTAAAAATTATGTGCGCGATAACGATGCCAAAATTATGAATAACTCAAGAAATAAAATCATTATTGCTGTTGCTGTGGCACTTGTTGTGTTGTTATTGCTTATTTTCTTCTTCGGGTTTCGCGAACAAGAAACGGCAGGCGAGCCGAGAGGTTTTTTTGGCGGGCTGTTTCCAAAACCGGCGGAGGTGACGCCCGCACCGCCAGCGCCAAAAGTACCGCCAATTCGCATAGAAGACATCGCGACCGTTTTGACGCCCGGGCAGGATACCGCGGCCATTCCGCGCTGGACGCTCCTTGCGCTCGGCGACGATCCAGCGCGATCGCTCAGCGCAACCAAGGATGCGGTGCGCTACCACAAAAACACACCGGAAAATCTTGGGCATCTCTTTGAACGAAAAAAAGAGGCGCTCGGCGACGAAGCGCGAATTTCCAATTTATTGCTTCAACAAATTGAAGAAATACAATGGTCGCCCGATGGAAA
>DATDWI010000076.1:0-2273 GCA_036517415.1 Minisyncoccota bacterium | reverse complement strand
GCATTGCAACAGCGACTTTTCGAGTAGTAAGATGTCATAACATCCCACTATGCACCGAAAGTAGCTAATTTACCTTGAGTATTCTCGAAATTCTTACTGAGTCACCAACAGAATTTCTCGGACAAAGCCTCTTAAGAACATGAGAATAGAGCAAATGAATACAGGCGTACAAAAATTGAAAATACCAGCTTTTGGGCTGGTATTGTTTTTCTGCGTGCGCAGGTTAATAGAAACTTTAAAAATTGCTATTAATCTGGACACTATATTATGGAGAAATAGTTGTTAATGAATAATCGGGAGGTCGGTTCTTTTCGGAACGTCCTAGAGGGATTCAGAGTCAAATCCGACCGATTACCATTACTTGCTACATGGTAGAAATAAGGGTCTGCGCTAACAACCTCGCAAACTCTCTCATCTCCTCCTCGGAGACATCAATTTGCGCCGCAAATTTGCCGATGCTCTTGGCACTTGGGGGAAGTAAAATCCCTTTTTCTTGTGCGAAATATACTAAAATTCTTAGAGCTATTTCGCCTTTCCGATTTTCTTCCATAAAAATTCCTCTTTTCAAGTTGCAATGCCACAAAAACTTGTAGCCAGTATTACCAGATGTATTTCCGGGTAACTTTAAAAGTGTATCAGGAAACAACCTTTTTGTCAATAGTGACATAAACCCTAATAAAACCTTTACTTTCTGTCATTGCGAGCTCTGTTAGGAACGCGGCAATCTCAAAAAAACAAACTGAGATTGCTTCGTCGCTTACGCTTCTCGCAAAGACGGACGAGATCCTTCACCTCGTTCAGGATGACCAAATTAGGATTGCCCTAAAAGCAAAACTGTCCTCCAAGGCGGCCTGCTTTGTGGGACGGGTTTTTGCGTTCACGGAAACGATTTTGGTCAGGATGCAAGCATTTCGGCTTGCTCATCTCTTAACCGCGCGAAGGCGTCTTTCGTCCACCTGCCTTTTTTCAAAACGCCGGCTATCCAGTTCCCGCCGACAAGATGAGGCATCATAACGTAATCCGCGCCCGCGTCGTACAGTTGTTTTATTTCCGAATACTGATACGCGTTAGCGATAATGAATGTTTCCGAGCGCGATTGACGTATGTGTTGTATCACTGTTAGCTGATCGTCCAATGCCGGTATTGTGATAACAACAAGCTTTGAACTTGCCATCGGAAGGTTCTCTATAAACTCAATGTCAGACGCGTCGCCGAAGAACAAAGAAATATTTTTATCGCGCATGCGTTTTGCCGCATCCGGGTCATAATCAACCAGCGCGATTTTTAGTCCCGACTCGCGCAATGACTCGGCTACATATCCGCCAATGCGGTGATAACCGATTATCCAAATATCAAACTTTTCGGAAACTTTTTCCGCTTGCCTGTGACGGTCGGCGCCGAACATACTGAACCACGGAAGCAGATAGCCGTATATTTTTTCGCCATAGATTATCAGATAAGAAGAAACGAAGATAGTTATTATCGCCACCATTGTAAAAATGGAAAGTTCCCGCCCCGTAACAAAGCCCATGTTCGCTCCCGCGTATAAAAGAACGAAGCCGAATTCGCTGACTTGAGCCGCGGTTAGCCCGGCCAGGAAACTATTTCTCCTCGTGAACTTAAGAAGGCGGAACAGGAAATAAAGTATTAGTGGATTGCCGATAAGAATAAACAACGAAAGCGCGATGCCCGGCAGCCAGATATCCGAGAGAGGACTCATACCCATCTGCGTCCCAAGAACTATAAAGAACAACACGAGAAAGAAGTCGCGCAAAGCACGTATGCGGCTTCCTATCTCAAGTTTGAACGGTGAAGAAGCCAATGATATTCCAGCCACAATAGCGCCTATTTCAATGGAGAAACCGGCAACAAAAAAGGCGCTTGCCACTCCGAAACACCAGGCAATCGTAAAAAGAAAAAGCATCTCGCCTGAATTTGATATCCTTCTTAGGAAACCGGGCAGAATGTAGCGAGAGCACAAAATGACGGCTACTGAAAGTATGACGATTTTAAGAAAGAGAAACGCGAGCGCTACGGAGGCGCCGGAGCCGGTCCTTATCAGCCCTATCGCCACTATCATCGCAACCGCGATTATATCTTGCACTATCATTAATCCGATCGTATGCCTGCCGTAAACGGTTTCTGTGTCCTTCTTCTCCGTCAGGAGTTTCATTATAATTATCGTGCTTGAAAAAGTGATGGCTCCCGCAAGGAATACCGATGTCCAAAGCGGAAAATCAAGCCACAGCAGAATTGCCGAACCGAAAACAATC
>DATDWI010000075.1:0-5601 GCA_036517415.1 Minisyncoccota bacterium | reverse complement strand
TTGCCCTTGCACAATGCGATTTTCTACTGACGGGGTTCACATTTTTGCCGATACGGCTTACTATTTATTACATACACACTCCATGAAGGAAAAAATATATCTCGGTTTATTTATTGCTTTGATTATTTTTGCGGCGATACTTTATTTCATCCCCGCGCGCGTCGAGCCGCCTCCTCCGGAACCGCGGATTCTTTCGTTTGCGATTGATCCTGTACGCGTTGAAAACGATGTCTACTATTATAAGGCTGGCGCGGAATTTGTTGTGCGGGCAGAGTATGCCGATCGCGTAGAAGTATGGTTTATGCCAATAGCTCCTGAAGCTGTCCCGTCGACACAATTATTCTCTGGCTCGATACAATCAGGAGAGGCACGTTTTAAAATTGACAGGAAAGATCTCCTTGGAGATGTATGGGTGAAAGTTTTCAATAATGCAGGCGCCAGCATCAGCAGTGAGTATATGAGTCTTTGGTATGATAATGCCGACAATCAAGCTTTCGCTGACGAAATACAAATCGAATTACCAAAGACAGATGATGTTATTTCCAGCCCCCTCGCTGTGAAGGGAAAAGTGCGCGGCTTTTGGTTTTTTGAAGCAAGCATGCCTGTTTCGGTTCTTGATGCCGACAAAAAAGTTCTTGCAAAAGTACCCGTACAGGCAAAAGGAGAATGGATGACCGAAGATTTTGTTGAGTTTGAGGGGCAGATTCCATTTACAAAATCAACGACACCGACCGGTTTTGTACTTTTTGAGAATGACAACCCAAGCGGACTCCCCGGAAACGCAAAATCATTTGAGGTTCCGATTGGATTTAAATAGTTCACCCGCCAAAATTTTTTATAGTTGCTACTATATCATTATTGATGTAAAAAAGTGTTATGGATATTTCAGACAAAATAATCTTTATATATAAAATTTTGGCGGGTGAATGAGCCGCTCTGCGCAAATTGATGTGAGTGAAGTCGAATCTGGGCTCTTTGACGTTGTCGTAGATGAGTTCGTGTCGGCGCGGTCTTTTCGCATAACACTCAAAGACAGCGGTTATAGCCGTCTTGCGAAAGGGCGCTCAAAGGTAGTGTTTATCCAGGATGCATTCCGTTTTCTCCTTATGCGCGAACCCAAAGAGAGCATTCTTGGTTCCTTTGATATCGCGGATATTTCTACATATTTCCCAGAATTCGAGAAAGAAATATAATAAAGATATGGAAAATATTAAACGAGACGCGTATCTTTTCTTCTCGATAGTGCTAGGCTTTTTGGTTTCTTTTCTTGTCCACGCAGTCGTCGAGATCTGGTACATTGGGCGTCTCGTTGATAATTTTGAAACCTATAGCTTTGGCTTGTCATGGTCAAAGTGGTTTTTTATCCACGACGTCGGCGCAGTTATTTTAGCGCTGCTTGGTGTTATCGGCGGCTATGCAGTCGGCAAACGCTGGTGGCAGATAGTGTATGTCGAGAATCGGCATTGGTTTTACGAGCATAAATGAAAATTGCGGTGAGCGTGAAACCTGGCGCGCGGGAAGAAAAAATCGAGAAGCGCGGAGGAGAATTTATTGTTTCGACAAAGGCTCTGGCGGAGGAAGGGAAGGCGAATGAAGCGGTTATAAAAATCATTGCCCGTTATTTTGGCGTTGCCTCATCGCGCGTCGGGATTGTCTCCGGGTATGCGTCCCGCAAGAAGCGAATAGAAATTGTTTAACGTTTAACGTGGAGATTATTCCTCTCGTGCAGGATGATATTTTTGAAAAAGTAGTTTCTGCTCTTGAAGCTGGGGATGTTGTCGCAATTCCTACGGATACTGTCTACGGACTTGTTGCCGATGCAACGAACAAAGAAGCGGTACAGAAAATTTTTGAATTAAAAAAAAGAAGTCCTAAAAAGGCGCTTAGTATTTTTGTCTCAAGCATTCCCATGCTTGAGGAGTATGCCCAGATGCCGCTTGAGTATTATGACGGGCTTTCGAAGCTGTGGCCCGGGCCTATAACCGCGATTCTTAAATCAAGAAATATTTTACCGACGATACTTCATCAGACGACGCCGAATATCGGAGTACGCATTCCCAATAACGTATTTCTTCTCGAAATCATACGGCGGATGGGGAAGCCGCTCGTACAGACATCTGCAAATATTTCCGGTACGCTTACTCTCACGACAGCCGTCGATATCGCACATGTATTTGATATGCAAAATAGTCTTAAATATATTATTGACGCAGGCGAGCCAATTGATACGATACAGTCTATTGCGGTTGATTTTACTGCCGCGCCGCCGCGGATTTTGCGGAGCGGCCCATTCACAAAAGAAGAACTTGAGGAGGTCTTTCAAACAAAGTTTGAGTCTGCTATGAATAGGTAAGATAACCTTGAGGAGGAAAAATATGAAGCAAGACAAAATTGTCAGGGGTCTGATTCGAGATGAGACTAAGCGCCAATCGCGTGTTGTCAATCTTATCGCGTCCGAAAACTATGTTTCTCTCGAAGTGCGGAATGCGCTTGGAAGTGTGTTCACCAATAAATACGCCGAGGGATATCCGAAAGCGCGATATTACGGTGGCAATAGCGTTGTTGATGCGGTCGAACAGCTTGCGCAAATGCGCGCTCTTGAGCTTTTCGAGCTCGATACAAAAGAATGGAGCGTCAATGTACAGCCGTACTCCGGCTCACCTGCAAATCTTGCGGTATATACAGCTCTCGTCCCCGCGGGCGAGAAAATCATGGGGCTCGAGCTCAACATGGGCGGGCATCTCACGCATGGCCACTCGGTGAGCGCAACCGGTAAATTTTGGAAACAAGTTGGCTACGGCGTTGATCAAAAGACGGGCTTACTTGATTATGATGTGCTCGAAGTCCTTGCTCGTCGCGAGCGGCCAAAGCTCATCGTTGCTGGGTACACCGCGTATTCGCGGATTATCGATTTCAAGAAGTTCCGCCACATTGCAGATGCCTCGGGCGCGATATTCATGGTTGATATGTCTCACTTTGCTGGACTTGTCGCGGGCAAAGTTTACCCGAGTCCGTTTGAGTACGCGGATATTGTGACTACAACGACGCATAAGACTCTCCGCGGCCCGCGAGGCGCCGTGATTTTCTCACGGGCGAAACACACGCGCGACATCGATCGCGCCGTATTCCCCGGGCTCCAGGGCGGACCGCACGTAAATCAGATTGCGGCCGCCGCTGTTACGTTTGCTGAAGCGTCAACTCCGCAGTTTCAGAAGTACGCCTCCCAGATCGTGAAAAATGCACAAGCGCTTTCCTGGGATCTTTCTCAATCGTGGGGCTTACCTGTTATTTCTGGCGGCACTGACACGCATCTCTTTCTTCTCAACACATATGCTACATGTGCGGTATCGGGGAAAGAGGCGAGCGAGATTCTCGAGCGCGCGGATATCATTGTGAACAAAAATGCTATTCCGTATGATGAGCGAAAGCCTTTCGATCCGTCAGGTATTCGCATCGGGACACCTGCAATTACCACGCGAGGTATGCGCGAAAGCGACATGAGCCGCATTGCGGAATTTATTGGGCGTGTTCTAGTGCAAAAACAGCAACCGGAAACGGTAAAAAAGGAGGTCGCGGCGTTTACAAGAAAATTTCCGGTGCCTTGATTGTCCTTGATGGAAAGTCGCTGGCCGGGAAGATTAAATCTCGCATTACGGGTGAGGTGCGCGGTTTCGGTCGCGCACCTCGGCTCGCGATTGTCATTGTCGGCGAAAATAAGATTTCGGCGAAATATGTTTCGCTCAAAGAGGCGTTTGCGCGCGATGTGGGCGTTGAGACGCGGAGATACGAGTTTCCGGCAACAATCAGCACCAATCAGCTTCGCGCGCACATGAAGGATATTGTGCACGAGACTCGCGATGACGGCGTGATTGTCCAGCTTCCGTTGCCGCGAGAAATTGATACGCAGTCGGTTCTCAATGCGATTGTTCCGGAAAAAGACGTTGATCTTTTGTCAGCGCGCGCGGCAGGGGATTACCAGGTCGGGAAGTCCAAAATCCGTCCGCCGGTAGTCGGCGCCATCGAAGAGCTTTTTCGGGAATACGGCATATCAATTTCCGGAAAGAAAACAGTGCTTATCGGCTATGGCAGGCTCGTTGGTCAGCCGCTCTCTATATGGCTTGCGCGCGCTGGCGCAAAGCTTTCCATAATCGGGGCGGAGGAGCACTTTGACGTTGAGTTTCTCAAGCGCGCGGATATCGTTATCTCGGGCGCAGGAAAGCCGAAGCTCATAACTGGCGAGCTTATACAGAAGGGCGCGGTTGTTGTTGACGTGGGTGTTTCAGATGTAGCGGGTGCGCTGATCGGTGATGTTGACGTTGACTCGATCAAAGAGAAGGCGTCGTATGCGACGCCAGAGAAGGGAGGGGTCGGACCCATGACGGTTGCAATCCTTTTTGAGAATCTTGTGAAGCTTCTGGAAGCGCGGCGGTAGGCGCGTGCGCGCGCTCGTTGTCTCGTTTTTTGTTTTTGCTTTTCTCGGAGTGGGCGTTGAAATCATTTTTACTTCTATTTTTGGACATCTCAAGAAGCGAAGTATTGGTGAAATCGACTGGTCACTTCGCGGGCAGTCGTATCTCTGGATGTTTCCGATATATGGGTGTCTTGCCGTTTTCTTCCCAATGGTGCGTGACATTGCATCCGAATGGAATATTCTATTTCGTGGAATATTTTACGGGGTTGGGGTACTTATTTTTGAGTTTGGTGCTGGGTTGTTACTCGAGCGCTGTACGGGCGTATGTCCATGGAAGTATACGAACGGGTGGCATGTCCGAGGGTATGCCAAGCTTGATTATCTTCCTTTGTGGATGATCTTTGGGCTCTTTGTTGAATGGATTTATCTCAATTGCTTGAGAACACAATAAAAAAACAAGGCGCGTTGCCTTGTTTTTCTTTTTCTGGAGCCTTTCAGTCTCTCGATAAAAAATATTTTGGGCGAGATGTCGTGAACAATGTTAGAATTATATTGTCAGAAAGGAGATCGATATCTTTATATGCCCGATCTTGCGTTATGCGAAATCATACACAACTACCGTATATCTACCATACCTCCACTATACTACACGACATCAATATTATGCCATGGCAAGATATTGATGTCATTAAAATGATTATGGATAGCTGAAAATCTATTGCTTCTTCACAAATTCGGTAAGCTAAAGAAAATAACTATCATCGGCATCTCTCTCGACCTATCTGAAAAAGAAGTTCTCGAGAAAACAGAAGGCATACTCACCATACATATTTTGCTCTTGACGGATACAAATTCATGATATATAATGTATCACGGAAATGGGGGATGGTCCCCGAAAGGAGGATGCCATGCAGTGGATGTTGGATGGTCAGCTGTTGTGGGTGTCTCTCCTCGTCGTGCTCTTCGCGAGGGGGAACGGTGTGGTGCCCGACTACCTCTGGTGGTCGGCGCTCGTGGGGCTGATGATGGCCTCTGCAGCAGTCTACAACCTCGTCTTCCGACTGCGTTTCAGGAACAAGAAGCGGCAGCCGGAGAAGGGCGAGAAGGTGGAGCGCCTGCGCGACGTCGGCACCGACTGATGAGTCAGAGCACAAAGAAAAAGACAGGTCCGGGGCTTGCGGAAACGCGGC
>DATDWI010000074.1:0-20167 GCA_036517415.1 Minisyncoccota bacterium | reverse complement strand
AAATTGTTATTTGTTGAAGCTGTATATTAACATCTGACGATCGTCAGTTGTTAATAAAAGACTAAACCGGGGAGATTGGCAATTGTTAGCCATTGTTAGAATCTGTGGGGTTGACCCCGTCGTTCGCGAACGACGGGGTTGACATGAAAAATGGGGCCGTGCTAGGAATACACATAAATTATTTGATAATATAGATATATGAAAGAACAAAATAAGAGCCATTTTTGGCGATTTGCCGCGGGACTTGCGGCGCTGATGGCGTTGGGACTCGGGATATATTACGCAACGGGATGGTATAAATGGCAGAGCGCACAAAACGAAGCTACTGCCAATGACCGCGCCTTGCAAGACATAAAAGAATGGGAAGCGCAATATGAAAACGACACCTACGGCGGCACAACCCCCGAAGAAACCCTCGCACTTTTCATTGATGCCCTCAAGAAAGGAGACATTGACCTTGCTTCAAAATATTTTGTGGTTGATGAGCGGGAAACATGGCTGAATAATTTGCGTCGCATTCAGGAGGGCGACAAATTAAATTCTATGATTCGAGATCTTGGGACTGCTCAGCGGGGCAAAGATATTGATGAAAACGGTGCGGTTTTTTCGTTGGCAAACCTGTTGAATGAAATTACAGCAATGATTTATTTGGCTAGCGGTAAAAATGGCGTGTGGAAAATTATCGATTTATAAAACTTAACTTAGTAGCTTTTCTTTTGATGGGGCTGCTCACAGCCCCATTTTTCGTATTTGCCTATGACGATAAAACAACGCATCCCGCGCTTGCTCAAGAAACCGTTGAGCTTTTTAATCTTTACTATCCGAGCATAGCGCTTACCGAAAACGAAAAACAAACAGTGATGTTCGGTGACATCGGAGAAGACGAAAGCGCGCGCTGGATGCATCACTTCTATGACCCCGTATATAACAGGGGACTATGGGGGTTTTCGTCGTCCAAGGTCTGGGCGCTCGATACCAAAGCGCAAGCCGCGCTTGACCCCGCGTATACCCAGACCGCGGGAGTTTTTTACGTGGCAAATCAAAAATTGTTTGATTCCAACACTGATTATTCTTGGGATCGCGCTATTTATGACTATGTCTGGGCTGATCAGGAGCGAGGGCTTGCAGCACTCGGCCATATTTTGCATCTTATTCAAGATGCGTCAGTGCCTGACCACACGCGCAATGACGCGCACCCTCCGGTTTTGGACTTAGGGAGTCCGTACGAACATTGGACAAAACGCTTTACGCCGCAAACGCTTTCCGGACTCGGAATTTCGCTCTATCAGCAAAGTATTAAGCCGCCGCAGTTTCGAATTTTGCAGCAATATTTTCATTCGCTCGCGCTGTATTCAAATAATAACTTTTTTAGTAAGGATACGATTTTTGATAAAAGCTATAGACAACCGCAAGTTGCATATGAACAGAAAGAGTTTTTAAAAAATGGTAGATCAATAACTTTTGACTATGCTGCCAATGGTAACGATCATTATAAGCTTGTTGCCGTTTCAAAAGGATCTGATTGGCAAGAATTAGTTAATTCAGATCAGTCTATATATTTTCTAACAGACGATGATCATCTTATCCTCACCGATTACTGGGAGCGGTTGTCGAAACAGGCAGTGGTGCATGGGGTTGGGGTGATGCGGCTGTTTTTTGAAGAGGCGGAAAAAGAGCGCATCAATAAATCGCGGTGGGCGCGCAATCAATCGCTTTCTGATAAACTTTTCTCATCGCTTTCAGGGATTTTCGGAAATCCAAAACCACCCGAGCCGCTTGCTGATCCGTTGCCCAAAGACGCATTGGCGCTTGTGCCAAGCGAGAATTCACAGGTATTAGGTGCTTTGGCGGAGCAATCAACTTTACCAACTTCATCAACACTTGGTGACCCACTGCAAGGTAGCGTGACACCCAGTGTTGGTGGTTCTTTGCCACAAATCGGATTAACACCTAGTGTTGGCGTTGTTGCTGACTCATTGCAAAATGACCCGCCAGCTCGTCCTGTTGATGTTCGAAGTCCGACTTCGAACATTTTTGCGCTCTCGCCAGGTTTTGGCGGCGGAGGCGACGCGTTGCTGAACGATGAGCAACATCAGATGTTGCTCAAAAACGAAGAGGAACACGAGAATAATGGCAACGGCGGTGACGGCGAATCATTCGAAGACAATGGAGGCAGCGGTGATCAGGAAGGCGATTCTCAAGAGGAACCAGACGAAGCGAACGCAGAAAACAATGATGACAATGAGGGCACAAATTGGGATGAGGAACCAAACAACGGAGATGACGTGCCAGAAGGCGACAACGGCGAGACAGGCGAAACGAACAACGGAAATGATGAAAATGAAGACGCGCCAGATTCATCCGATGCGTCTGATGGCGAAAGCATTGCGCTTTCTTTTGAAATACTTTCGTGCGGCGATTCGTTTATCGCCGGGAACTGTGCAGTTGCTACCACTTCAGCGGCATTGGTTTGGTCTTCCGATATTTCTGACGCTTCAACTACCGCGTTGTATCGGCTTACGTGTATGTTCAACGGCGCGCCGTGCGATGGATTTGATATAGAAGGGACACAAGCAACGTCAACTATTTTTTATGCTGCTGTCGATGGGCACTATCAATTTACCGCGCAAGTATTTGGTAACGATGAACATGCAAGCGCACTTATCGAACGCGATATTTTTCTCATCCCACATCCAATCGTGATTAATGAAGTCGCGTGGGGTGGCACTGCTGCTTCAACGAACGACGAGTGGATTGAGCTTTATAATCGCACACCATTTTCCATTGATCTTGCGAGGTGGGCAATACGTACAAAAGGAAATACCATTCCCGATATTCCTCTTGCGGGGATTGTGAACCCCGAATCTTATTTTTTGCTTGAGCGCACAGACGATAACACCATAAGTGATATTTCTGCCGATATGATGTATGGAAACGATGGCACATTTTGGGCGCTCAATAATGCCAAAGCAGATGCGCTTGTGCTTTCGTTTGCGTCTTCAACGGTTGACGAGGTTGCGATATGTAATTTTGACCGATGGTGCGGCGGATCTGGTTCGCCATCGTTTTATACTATGGAGCGAGTGGATTTTAAAACATCGGGTGGCAACAGGACGAATTGGAAAAGCGCTTTGGGCGAATTTATTCTCAATGGACACGATGCGAACGGGATGCCAATCAAAGGGACGCCAAGGTCACGCAATAGCATGCATTATTTGATTTCCACGAACAGTGCGGTAATGAACGATATAGTGCTGGATGCCAACTATTCGCCGTACCTTATTGACCGAAACGGCCTCACGATTCGCCAAGGCGCAACATTACGCGTGCCTGCCGGCGTTGTTATTAAATTGGTAACGCACAATGAACCATCGCTCGTTGTAGAAGGAACGCTTATTACTGAAGGCACCGAAGAAGAGCCGGTTGCGATTACCTCGTTTTTTGATGATGAATACGGTGGTGATATGAACAGCGATGGTATATGCGGAATGGACGAAGATGCGCGATGTCCGTTTGCGGGGTCGTGGAAGCAGGTTTGGTTTCGCGAGACGAGTACTAATTCACGGCTTGAGCACACGGCGGTGCGCTACGGCGGCAGGTGGTTTACGAATATGTCGCTCCGCGCGATGGTTGCGATTGACCGGTCAGATGTTGTCATTCAACACAGCGTCTTCGAATACGCAACAAAACGGGCAATTCAGTTGGTTGGCTCGCAGAGCGTTATTGAAGATAGTGAATTTCGTTTCAATGTCGCGGACGCAGATGCGACCGGTATTTTAGTTGGCGGCGGTTCGCGGATTTCCAACAATACTTTTTCTGGCAACAACGTAGGGATTGATATACAGAGCGGTTTTGCAGAAATTTTTGGCAACAAGTTTTTGGATAATCTTAAAGAGGCGATGAAGGTTACCACGTTGCGCCCGATCATTCGTGATAACGAAGGATCAGGAAATGGAACGAATGGTATTGTGATGCGCGGGATGGCATTCCCCGACGACGGCGCTTTGAGTATATTTCCCAATTCGCTTCCGTATGTCATTGATTCGGGGGTCTATACAACATTAAGCGTTGCTGCCGGCGGCGATTTGACGATCGAGCCAGGCGTTGTGTTTCGTAACAAGTACGACGCAATTATTGAAGTTGCGGGTACTTTACGTATTGATGGGCAAAGTGCAGAAGACATTCTCCTTACATCATTTACCGATTCTGCATCAAGCACATGGCGGGGGATTGAGGTAAAAAACACCGGCGTACTCGCGGGCAACGGCTTTACTCTGCGTTACGCGGGTCAGGGGTGTCGGAGAGGCAGTCCGTGTGCCGGAATTTTGGTAAATAGCGGCCATGTTGAATTACAAAACGCGCTCATTGAGAAAAACAAAGACGCCGGCGTTCGCCTCACCGGAAGCGTTGGTTCGTATTTTACTAACGTTTCTTTTGTTGGCCACCAAGAGCCACTCGCAAAGGCAACGGGACTTGTGCTTGTGAATTCCGATATTGGCGCTGATACGCTTCATTTTGCCGACAACGCTATCGGCGTTTCGGTGACAAACTCTACGGTTGCGGTTGCCGACCCCTCGTCCATCACCTATAGCGGTAATCTCATTGATGCTATCCCAAGCCCATGGTTTTAAAATGTTGAACACCGAGTGTTCAACAATACCTTGCGTTTTACAAGGCAATCATCACTCAGCGCATTTTCGTCTGAAAAAACCATATTTTTCAATCTTATTTGAGCTCTATACCAAAAAACAAGAAAAACTGTTGTAAAATAAGGGCTTTTTAGATTTTTTGACCTTATTTTTAAGATATTTAGCTCTATTCCTTAGTAAGCTGCCGATTTTGCTATTGACTTTTTCTATAGGAGGAGTATAATGGAGCTAGAAAAAGTAAACTAGAAAAAAGAAAAAATAAAAAAGAAAAAAATAAAGGAAAAAAAATAAAGGAAAAAACACGGGGAGTTCGCTGCAGCGGGCTCCCTCAACTTTTTGCCCCACCTTGCTACTTATTCTATCTTTCACGTGGGCAGATTTAGCTTATTGATGAGTATCATCCTTCGTGAAAACAAAAAGCCGCTGGCTTGCCCTGAATTTATCGAAGGGGCGATACCATGCGGCTGATAACAATGATAACAAAAAGCGCTATGTGAGTATCTCGAAAACTTGAATAGCGCAAAGTTGTAAATATCATTTAGCTGTGCTATGCATGAGAGCAGAACAGAAAGGAGTACCTTATGAGACGCGGGAGGCAATCCTACATCGGAGTAACAGGCTTTATGAAAAGCAGTGAAGTCGCTGATACATTAGCGCTAGTTCCGTCTCGTACGACTCGGTGGCTCATGGTTGGCATTCTTGTGAGCTCCAAAACACTTGTTGGGCACACTAATCCATGGCTACCGAATCGGTACCCAAAACGAGAATGTATCAATATACTCACCAGCAGTACTCACCCACGTGCGTTTAATCTTATTCACTACCACACAGACGAACCCAGTACGCTGGCTGATCAACTCGCGATGGCGGTGGAGCTATCCAGCCCACAGCTGCACGGCTTTCAACTCAATGTACGATGGCCAGATCCCGGCCAGATTAAGAAGTTCTATCAGACAGTGGGAGCAAACTACCACATAGTACTCCAAGTCGGCAGCGGGGCTTTCAAGGATATTGATCACTCGCCCGCAAAGTTGGCGAGAAAGGTTGCCGAGTATCGAGATTTAATCGATTACGTGCTTCTCGATCCAAGTGGAGGGAAGGGTATTCCGCTCAATCCGGAAATGCTGGAACAGTACATTGTTCAACTGGATACTACGGTCCACGAGATTTTCTATGGTGTCGCGGGTGGGCTTGATTTCTCGAACCTCGATCTCATTGCTCCATTGGCGAAGCACTTCCCAATACTCTCAATTGATGCTGAAGGAAAACTACGGACGCCTCAACCGCGGGATCAGCTCGAGATGGGAGCCGTCAGACGATACATTCAGTCAGCATTCCGAACACTCAAATAAACGCCACAAAGAAACACTGAAAGGTCACGGGAAAACCCGCGACCTTTTTAAATTTGAATGGACAATATTTTTGTATAAAAAATCTTATAAGTTTTTTGTTTGTGAAAAAGAAAAAGCCCGCCTGAATGATATCAGTCGGGCAGGCCGCTGGACGATACCATGCGGCCGATAACTAAAATTGCTATGCGAGGATCTCGCAAACTTGATCACGCTCAACCCACACGTGCTTACCATCGTGCAACACATCCACATCAGTTACTTCGATATCCGTTTCAAGATGAACTGTCGGTTTGGCTGCGGCGTTTCTTGGCGGGTGAAGAACGGTAATTCTGCCTTCGCACGGAAGTAATCCAAAATCAAATCGAACCTTCTGACCAACCTTGAGCGGCAAACATTTATTCTCGTGATCCTTCGTTAGCCGTTTTGATTCAAAGAACTCGCCACATGTTTTGCAAGAAAATACTTCGTGTTTCCTCATTCGTGGAGCCCTCCTTTCTACTACACTAAATAGCATAGCTGACCAAAACACGCAACAGCATGAATAGCGCATAGTTGAATTACGAGGCGTTTTGCGATATACTACTTTGTATTATGACTATTATTGGCGCGCGGAAAATTAGTTATGCGTTTTCGGGGGTTTTGGTAGGGTTGAGCGTTGCGGCACTTTTCGTTTTGGGTTTGCGGCTCGGGATTGATTTTAACGGAGGGTCGCTTTTGGAAATTGAATACCGCGCCGAACGCCCGGCGCACCAAGCAATGCTTGATGCACTTGCGGGCGCGGAGGTTCAAAATGCAACGGTTCAGCCCACTGATGATCGCGGGGTTTTAGTGCGCATGCGCCATGTAGCGGAAGAAGAACACCAGAGAGTTCTCGCGGCGCTTTCCGCGCTTGGCGAGCTTTCGGAAAAGCGATTTGATTCTATTGGACCTACCATTGGCGCAGAGCTCCGGAAAAAATCGCTTATCGCGCTTCTTCTCGTTTTGGTAATGATTGTAATTTATATTTCATGGGCGTTTCGCCAGGTTAGCCGTCCCATGTCTTCATGGAAGTATGGCGTCGCTGCGGTAATCGCTCTTGTTCACGATGTCTTTATCCCGCTCGGAGTTTTTGCTTTTCTCGGTCATTACTACGGCGTGGAAGTTGATACGTTGTTCGTAACGGCAATTTTGACTGTCTTGGGTTTTTCGGTGCACGACACGATTGTGGTATTTGACCGTATTCGAGAAAACCTTCGTAAATACGGCAAAGAAGATTTTGAGTCGGTAGTTGATAAGAGCGTTCATCAAACATTGGGGCGGTCTATTAATACCTCGCTTACCGTACTAGCAGTTATGGCGGTCCTTTATTTTTTTGGAGGAGTGTCTACTAAATTTTTCTCTCTTGCTATTCTTATCGGAGTATTTTTTGGTACCTATTCTTCCATTTTCATCGCCAGCGCCTTTTTGGTCACTTGGCACAACTACGCATCACGACAAGCTGCAGCGCGGATTTGACATTTCTTGCTTAGCGTGGTAAGATAGTCGTTACGCCGTTTTTCTGTAATGGCGTTTGGCGGAGCACAACCGCCGCTTCATGAAATTGCCTTTTATCAAAAGAATTGCCCCAGCGGCACTGTTGGCGGGGTTGATGGTTTTGGCTCTGCCGCAATCCGCTCTGGCAATGACTATAGCGGAACAGTTCGCGACACTTAAAGTATATTTTCAAGAACGAAGCATCCTCTTCGCTTATTTTCGCGCGCCGATAGTACCACCAACCGCATACGCGGAAGACAGAAGCGATAACGAGCGCGAAGCGGCGGCTATCGAGCGCTATATGCAAGATCGCAGTATGCCGCTTGCGAAATACAGCGCGCTGATGGTAGAGAAAGCGCACGAACATAGCATTGATTGGCGGCTGTTGCCGGCAATCGCGATTCGCGAGTCAAGCGGCGGAAAATTTGCGTGTGGGAACAATCCGTTCGGATGGGCTTCGTGCAAGACGAATTTCAACAGCATTGAAGAAGCGATTAATGTTGTGGCGTGGAATTTGGGCGGGCATAATCCCAACACCGCCGTGTATTACCAAGGAGAAACCGCAGAAAAACTTCAAAGTTATAACGGCGCGGTGATCCCGCGCTATCCCGCGGAGGTGATGCGCATCATGGAGCGCATCACGGCAGAACTTTAGATATCCACAGGACAGCATTTGTGCTCTGTGCTATACTTTCTCTATATGGGCAAAATACATTGGTTCAAGATAGCGGGTGCGGGCGGTTTAATCATTTTTCTTGCCCCAACGCTCGTATTGGCGCAGCGAATGGCGCCAAGTCCCATGATGCGAGAAAAATTAGAGGATGTGCGCATGCAGCATCGGGAACTTCAGACGGAATTACGCGACAAGCAACGAATGCTTCAACAAGAAACCAAGGATCGCCGCGCGATGATGCATCAGGAGATGCGTACCATTCCTATTGAGGAGCGCAAGACAAAACTCGAAGAGCTTCGCACAGAAACGATGGAGAAGCGCGAAGCGCTTCGCGAGGAAGCACAGCAGAAGCGAGAAGCGTTTCGCCTCAAAGCAGAAGAACGCAGAGAAGAGTTGAAGAAAAAAGTCGGCGAGATTCGCGCAAAGCGCATTGAGGAATTTTTCAGCAATATGGTGCGGCGATTGGAGGCGGCGATTGATCGACTGCGCAAGCTCGCGGATCGCATACAGGGCCGTTTGGATAAACTGGTTGTTGCAGGCAAAGATGTTTCTGCCGAGCAGGCATTATTAGATACTGCACATAGCGCCATTGATGCCGCACAAGCGGCATTGGATGATGCGCGGGAGAAATTTGATGAGTTTTCGGCAAATGAAAATCCAAAAGAAGCGTTCGCCGCGGTGCGCGAAGTGGTGCATACGGTCAGTGCCAAGGTGCGCGATGCGCATCGGGCGCTGGTTGATGTTATTGCCTCAATCAAGCGAGGCCGGCTTGATGTTGTTGAAGATGAGTCAGCAACAACGACTGATCAATAAATTTATTCATTACTAGTTTATTTTTGAAACATATTATGGATTCTATGACATCTATGCCGGTGCAGGTAAGTCCAACAAACAAATCTCACGTGGGATTTGTGGTTGGTATTATTGTGGCGCTTCTAGTTCTTGCCGGGATTTTGTATTATGCGCGCCAGGCACGGCAGTTGGCACCAGCGCCTCTTTCGGATATTCAAGCGCTGGAAGAGCAGGGAACATCTGATGAGATTACGGCAATTGAACAAGATCTTGCAAAAACCGATTTAGGGAATCTCGACCAAGAACTAAGCGATATCGAGCGCGAACTCGGGGCTGTTTCTCAGTAAAAGTTACCCCGTGTGGGTTTCGTTTTTCAAAGTATGGTGAAGAACATCGAGCTTGCAGTGCTCGATGTTCTTATTTACTATGGATACTATGCGACGTGTTTATCTTGATCATGCAGCAGCAACACCTCTTGATTCTCGGGTGAAAGCCGTAATGGAGCCCTATTTGACGACGGAGTTTGGTAATGCCGGAGGATTGTATGAAGAAGGGCGGAGAGCAAGTGACGCTCTTATGAACGCGCGCCAGGTTGTAGCACGCGCTTTGGGCACTCACCCCAATGAGATTATTTTTACTTCCGGCGGCACCGAGTCGGATAGTTTGGCGATTTTCGGGGTTGCCGGTTTTTTCGGGAAAACATCGAATGTCGCTCGTATTCGAGAGTCATTCGATGTTGAGGAGAAAAAACCACACATTATCACAACAACATTCGAGCATCACTCGGTGCTCAACCCGTGCGAGCAACTGGAAAAAGAAGGATTTGATGTAATCTATCTTAATGTCGGATCCGATGGCATTGTTGACCCTCAAGATATACAAAACGCTCTCTGCCCCGAGACGGTACTGGTTAGTATTATGTATGCAAACAATGAGATTGGTACTATCCAGCCGATTGCGGAGATTGGAAAAATTATTAAAGAATTTATTCAGAAAAAGGCGGTTGCACCCCCACTTGGGGGTCCGACCGCCAAGTGGCCAGTATTTCACACCGACGCATGCCAAGCAGCGGGGTATTTAGATATCAATGTCAATAATCTTGGTGTTGATTTGATGACCATAAATGCGGCAAAAATATATGGACCAAAAGGCGTTGGGGTGTTATATCGGAGAAGCGGTGTTCCGCTGAAGGCGCAAACCATTGGCGGCGGACAGGAAATGCGCATGCGCGGAGGAACAGAAAACATTCCTTGTATCGTTGGTTTTGCAAAGGCGCTCGAAATCGCAGAGGCCTCGAAGGAAGCAGAGATTAACCGGCTTACGCCGCTGCGAGATTATTTTATTTCTGAGTTGGTGCGTAGAATATCCAAAACAGTTCTCAACGGCCATCCCACGAAACGCTTGCCGAATAACATTAATGTCTCAATTCTTGATATTGAGGGCGAGGCGCTCGTCCTTTATTTAGACGAGAAAGGCATCTCATTTTCTACCGGCTCTGCGTGTACATCGGAATCGCTTGACCCATCGCATGTAATCCTTGCGCTTGGCAAACCCTACGAATTCGCGCATAGTTCCATGCGTTTTACCCTTGGTCGCAGTACGACCAAAGATGATATTGATTATGTGTTGTCGGTTTTGCCGCAAACCGTTGAGTGGCTCCGCACCGTTTCCCCCATTTCTATTGATATCAACGCAACCAGCATGTCGCACCCCGAAGCGTTTGCGGGGCAGGGGATGCGCGCAAAGGCAAAGAGCAAGAATTATAAATAGTTTATGGACGTAATCAATCAACATACCGGCGAGAGATGGTATTACTCCGATATTGTTAAGGATCATTTTTTTCATCCACAGAATTTGTTGTTGGATCGCCCAAAGAATGAGGATGAATTTGACGCACACGGCATGGTGGGTAGCCCAGCGTGCGGCGATATGATGGAGATGTGGATGAAAGTATGCCCGGTAGGGCAAGCGGCAGCCGATAAAGCGATCATGGCCAGACAAGAGCACGAAGTGCGCATTGTAGATTTGAAATGGAAAACATTCGGTTGTGCGTCAGCTATTGCGGCGACAAGCATGTTCTCGGTGATGCTTACCGAAAACAGGGGGATGACGCTGGCCGAGGCGTTGAGGGTGCGCCCCCAAGACGTGATGATGCGCCTCGGCGGACTTCCGAATCGCAAAATCCATTGTTCGGTTTTGGCGGACAAAGCGTTTCAGAAAACAGCTAACGATTATTTTAGGAAGAACGGTCTCTATGATAAAATTATAGTAGATGGGGCGCGGGTGATTGATCCGCGGCTCAATATAACAGATAAAGATATTGAAGAGGCAGTTTTAGAGGGAGCGCAGACACTTGAGGAGGTGCAAAAAAAGCTTAAGGTGGGCATTGGTTCCCCTGAGCTTACAACTGAAATCGAACAGCTTATTCGATTTTACAAGGAGAAATATTATGGCTAGCGATACGAATGACACAAACAAAAACAAAAAACGTATTGGCCGTATTTATGTTGATCGGGATTTGTGTATTGGGGCGGCAAGCTGTGTTGCCATAGCTCCGGGCGTGTTCGCGCTCGATAAAGAAAACAAGGCTTTTGTGGTAGACGAACACGGCGCAGACCAAGAAACCATTATGCTTGCAGCCCAAAGTTGCCCAACACGCGCGATTTTTTTATATGATGAGGACGGGAATCAGATATACCCATAGCGCCCACTTATGCACTTTTAAGAAATCGGGTATGCTATAATATAAGCGATGCTTACTATGCCGCAAAACCTAGATTGCCACCTTTTTGGAAGCTCGACGGCTCCGCGAGGGGTTCGGATCCTTTCGGTAATTTTTTCTCTTCTTTCCATTGCAGCGCTTGCCATTTTTATTATTAGTCTTTGGAGGAATATCGATGGGCCGCCCATTGGCATTAAGATTTTGCGTCTCGGGCTCCCGATTGTTGTTTTAGCCGGCGCGTATATGATCCGGCGTCTTTGGATCGTTGGCTTGTGGATTTTTGGAGGTGGCGTAGTGCTCTGGTTTATTCTGCTGTCTCGCAGCTTACTTGTGGTCAGTCAAAGTACTCAATCGTTTATTGTGGTGGGAGTATTGTGGTGTTTTTCGCTCGGTACAATAATTTATTTAATTATGGTGCGCAAGGCATTTATGATTCAGACGTTTTCCCATTCGACGACAGCACTCGTGTCGCCATCACTATCGCCGATCGTGCCAGTGGAGGTATATCCTGCGCCACTCGCTACTCCTTTGCCGGATAGTGTACAGAAAGAGGAGACAAACACGAACTTGCCACATACGCAGTAAGACCTATGGCGCGTGGCCCAAAATAATATCTATTATGAGCACAATGTCATTAAAGAAAATCGTGCCATTGACCCAGATGATATTTTTTGTAATCATTCTTGCTTATATATTTTATTTATATTTTTATGCCGGGTGGCTTCAATGGGACGATCCTTTGATAACAATTTTCGGATATGTCAATTATTTTCTTGGGTTCTCAATGCTAGTTTCTTTTATTTTGATTTTGCTTTGTTTAGCTGACTTACTTCGTTATACGTTCGGTTTTATAAAAAATCGAAGTGTAAGATATTTGGCAACAAACACCGGTTTAAATATTGGAACAATGCTTGTTGGTCTTGTGCTCTGGATTCTTAATAATTTATTAGTAGTATCGTACTAAATTCTTTTTTAAAATTTTTTAACATTTAAATTACCACTATGCGCGAACCAAAACCACTTAAATATACAGAGCTTGATGGGTTGAGTGAACGGCAATTGAAAGAGCACCATGATGTGCTCTATGCGGGGTATGTAAAGAAAGTGAATGAGATTGAGGAAAAACTGAAAAATGTTGATATATCAACGGCAAACGCAACCTACAGCGACTTGAGAGAGTTAAAAATGGAAGAAACGTTTGCGGTCAATGGGGTCAAACTGCACGAAGGATATTTTGATAATATGAATAAAATTGACAAGCCGGGCTTGTCAATTTTAAATGGGAAAGTAGGGAAGCTTATCGAGCATGACTTTGGGTTGTATGAGGTGTGGGAGAAAGAGTTTAAAGCGATGGGGCTTTGCGCGCGTGGATGGGTTGTGTTGGGGTATGATTTGGACGAAAAGAAACTGAAAAACATTTTGTGCGATTCACATAACCAAGGAGGTGTGTGGAATATGATCGCGCTTTTAATTATGGATGTGTATGAGCACGCGTATTTTATTGATTACGCAACAGGACGCAAAGCATACATTGAAGCATTCTTTAAAAACATTGATTGGGAAGAAGTAAATCGGAGAATTGAGAGGTTCAATGTGTGATGAGTCAAGAGGTGCTGAAAATTAAGGAAGTTTTAGAAAAAGAAATAAAGCCCTTGCTTGCGATGCATTTGGGGTCTTTGGATTTTGTGGACTTTCAAAACGGCGTGGTCAAAATTCGTTTTGCGGGGACATGTAAAGGATGCCCGCTCTCGGCACTCACGCTCAAGGCGGGAATTGAGAATGTTTTGAAAGAAAGAATCACTGGTGTCAAAGAAGTGATCGCAGTATAATAATATATGTGTGCGAGAGACAAATGAGTTTCTGAACGGGTTTTGAGTAAGTATTAGCATGGTTTTTTGCAAAGCCAAGCTGATCTTGGCGAAGCAAAAATAATACTTGCGAAACCCCGAGCGGACCAATGCTCCACTGGAGCATTGGTCCTGGAGCGAGCGAGGAAAGTGAAGAAACTGCATTTGTTTTCGAGCATAGCTTATAATTTGCCATTTCATGGAAGACATAACCAAAAAACAATTATTTTTGCTCTTGCTGTTAGTGAGTATTGTTACCGGGGTTTCGACGGCAATTATTGTTTATACGCTTGTTGAGCAAGCGCCCCCGCCGATTACGCATACATTCCAGCGCATTATTGAGCGAGCGGTCGAGAAAAAGAGTGCCGACGCGCCGCCGCTCCCGCCGGAGGTTGTGTTTGACCTTGAAAAAGCGGCGCTTGCGCGCGATACGCTTATTGAAGATATTGCAAAACGGCTTTCTCCTGCTGTTGTCAGTGTTATTGCTACCAAGGATATTCCGGTCCTTGAGCGCGTGTTCATCAATCCGTTTTTTGATGATCCGCTATTGCGCCAATTTTTCGGCGAGTTTCAAGTTCCGCAACTGCAACAGCGCGGGACGGAGCGCCGGCAGGTTTCTTCCGGCAGCGGATTTTTTGCTTCGGCTGACGGGTTTATTATCACCAACAAACATGTTGTTGAAGATACCGAAGCTGAATACTCGGTCATTATGAATAGTGGCAAAAAGCTTCCGGCGAAGATTCTGGCGCGCGATGTATTGCAAGACATTGCTATTTTGAAAGTTGATGGGGAAAAGTTTGCGTTTGTGTCTCTCGGTGATTCGGATACGGTCAATATTGGGCAGACCGCCATTGCTATTGGTAATGCGCTCGGTGAATTTCAAAACACGCTCTCGGTTGGCATTATTTCTGGTCTGCGCAGGACCATTATTGCAAGCGGGGCCCGTTCTGGGCCCGAAGAACTTCCTAATGTCATTCAAACCGATGCTGCAATCAATCCGGGGAACTCCGGCGGGCCGCTGTTGAATTTGCGCGGCGAGGCAATCGGGGTCAATGTTGCTATCGCAGAGGGCGCTGAAAACATCGGTTTTGCTATCCCCATAAATCAAGTAAAGAAAGCGCTTACTGATGTTCAAAAAACGGGCAAAATTACCTATCCGTTTATCGGTGTTCGGCATATTATGGTAACTGCGGATTTGCAAGAAAAGGAAAAATTGCAGGTGTCATACGGCGCTTTGATTCTCAAGGGCGCGCAAGGGGAGCCGGGGGTGACTCCGGGGTCTCCCGCGGAAAAGGCTGGGCTTAAAGAAGGAGATATTATTTTGGAGTTCGGCGGCGCGCGCATCACACCGGAAAATACTCTCCTCGGTCTTATTCGTGCGCGGAATGTGGGTGATTCTGTTGAGCTTAAAGTACTACGCGATGGCAAGGAACTTACGCTTACCGTTACGCTTGAGGAAAGGAAATAATTATGCTACAAACTAATCCATATGCCACCATTTTCACAATTTACCATTAAAGCCCAGGAAGCGCTCAAAAAAGCCCATGAGCTTGCGGCAGAGCGGGGCGCTAACCAAATTGACGCGCTGCATCTTTTGGGCGCCTTGCTGATCCAGGAAGATGGTTTAGTACCCTCTATTTTGGAGAAACTTGAAATAGACCAATCGGCGTTATTGGATTTGGTTTTGGGCGGGCTTGATTCAACGCTTCGCACCAATATATTGTCGCCTTCCCAACAGGTATATCTAACGCCGGAACTTGCGCGCGTGCTTGAAGAAGCGCATAAGTCAGCTGCATTTCTCAAAGATGACTACATTTCGACAGAGCACTTGTTTTTGGGGCTTTTGGAGGCGCCATCGCGCGCGCGCGAAGTATTGGGGCGTTTTATGCTTAATCGCGAGCAAGTGCTGCGCGCGCTTGCTGATATTAGAGGGTCGCAACGGGTGACTGACGTAGAGCCGGAAAATAAATATCGGGCGCTCGAAAAATATGCCCGGAACCTTACGCGCCTTGCGCGGGAAGATAAGCTTGATCCGGTGATTGGTCGTGATGAAGAAATCCGCAGAGTTATGCAAATTCTCTCGCGACGGACCAAAAACAACCCGGTATTGATCGGCGAAGCAGGAGTTGGTAAGACCGCAATCGTTGAAGGTCTTGCGCGACGCATTGCATCGGGCGACATTCCAGAAACACTCAAAGATAAAGAGCTTATTTCGCTCGATCTCGGTTCTCTCGTTGCCGGGACAAAATATCGCGGAGAATTTGAAGAACGCCTCAAGGCGGTTATGAAAGAGCTCGAGCGTGCCTCGGGGCGCATACTGCTTTTTATTGATGAGCTTCATACGTTGGTTGGGGCGGGAGCCGCAGAAGGCGCGATGGATGCATCCAACATGTTGAAGCCCGCACTTTCACGCGGCGAGCTTCATGCCATCGGCGCTACGACGATTAAAGAATATCAAAAATATATAGAAAAAGATGCTGCGCTCGCGCGGCGCTTTCAGCCGGTGCATGTTGAAGAACCATCGGTGGACGACACTATTTCTATTTTGCGCGGTATTAAGAGCCGCTACGAATTGCACCACGGTATTCGTATTACGGACTCCTCGATTGTCTCGGCAGTCAATCTTTCTGCTCGCTACATTACGGATCGTTTTTTGCCGGATAAAGCGATTGATTTGATTGATGAGTCAGCATCGTCCTTGCGGTTGCAGATGGACAGCATGCCCGATGATCTTGAGAGAGCGCATCGCGACATCATGCGGCTTGAGATTGAACGCGAAGCGCTGAAAAAAGAAGAAAGCGATCCGGAATCAAAACAAAAATTAAAATCAATTCAAAAACAAATCGAGGAGTTCAAGGAAGAAACATCGGGGCTGGAATTGCGATGGAAAAACGAAAAAGAAGTTATCAATATCATCCGCCAATTTAAAAAAGATCTCGAGACGCTTCGCCAGGAATCCGATATTGCCGAGCGGCAGAGCGATTTTTCTAAAGTTGCAGAACTTCGCTACGGCCGTATTCCGGAAATAGAGCGCAGAATATATGCCGAGGAAGGCAAGTTGCGCAAGCTCCAAGGGCGCGGAAGGATTGTGCGCGAGGAGATTACGAGCGAAGATATTGCCGAAATTGTTTCTCGCTGGACCGGGATTCCGGTGCAACGCATGTTGGAGTCCGAAGCAAAAAAACTTTTGCGCATGGAGCAGGAGCTTGAAGAGCGCGTGGTGGGGCAAAAAGAAGCGATTGAAAAAATCTCGGCGGCTATTCGCAGATCGCGCGCAGGGATTGCCGATGAAAAGCGCCCCATCGGGTCCTTTATGTTTTTGGGTCCCACGGGGGTTGGAAAAACCGAACTTGCGCTCGCTCTTTCGGAATTTTTATTCAATGATGAAAAAGCGCTGGTTCGTATCGATATGTCGGAATTTATGGAGCGGCACGCGGTTTCCAAAATGATCGGTTCCCCGCCGGGCTATGTCGGTTATGAAGAAGGCGGCAATCTTACCGAGACCGTGCGCCACCGCCCGTACTCGGTGCTTTTGTTTGATGAGATTGAAAAAGCGCATCCGGAAGTGTTTAACATCATGCTTCAGATTTTGGATAACGGCGCTTTGACTGATTCCAAGAGCCGGCATGTTAACTTCAAAAACACGGTTATTGTGATGACATCAAATATTGGTGGTGAATTTATCCGCGAGATGGAGAGCATGGGATTTGTACAAAAAGCTGGCGTGAAAGCAAAACGAGAAGAAGAATTAAAATCAAAAATTCGGCATTCTTTAGAGAGCTACTTCCGCCCAGAATTTTTGAACCGACTGGACGAGGTGATCATTTTCAATTCTCTGGATATGCCGGCCCTGCGTAAAATCGTTAAAATCCAACTTGCTCGTCTGACGGAGAAAATTCAAGGACGCGGTATTACTATCGAAGTTACCCCTGATGCGGAAGAGGCGGTTGCCAAAGAGGGCTATGATCCGCAGTACGGCGCGCGTCCTATTCGGCGCCTGATACAAACAAAAATTTTAAACCCTTTGGCATCCCAGATCATCGCAAAAAAGATTCGACAAGGCGATCGCGTCAAAGTCCGTCATCAAAATGACGAGTTTGTTGTGGGTATTGAAAAGCAAGGAAAGCGCGTGCGCGTCCGCGCGTCGGTTGCATAATACTTGACTTTTGGCCTATACTGAGATGTGGCGCGCAGGTGGCGGAGTGGCCAATCGCAATGGACTGTAAATCCATCGCCCGTAAGGGCTACGAAGGTTCGAATCCTTCCCTGCGCAAAAATGAATTGGCGATTTCGTATTTTGGGGGAAGAAAATTTATACATGCATATGAACCAAAAAGGTTTTGTAAACATAATTTTAATAGCAGTAGTTGTTATTCTTATTGGTATTGCCGGATATTTTGTGTTAACAAATAAATCTGGCTCTGTTCCTAAAATTCCCTTTCAAAAAACTGGCACAATAAACATCAAATTACTTGACGCTTTTTCAGGACAAGCTATTTCTAATGCCGATGTAAGAATATACAGCGATAATGGTATCCTGTGTTTTACAACACCATGCAACACTGAAGGACAAGAATGGACAGGAAAGTCAGATAATGGCGGTATTATTTCAATTCCATCGAAAGTAATCAATGTAGTTACCACCATCACAGCAACCGGATATAAATCTGGCAGAGATTTAAATAAAGATTCAGAAAAAATTGATAATAATAATTGGCTCATAGAATTAGATCCAGATAGTAAAATTGATCATTTTGAACGTCGGCTCAAACTTATTGATTCTCAAACCCAGAAACCACTTTCGAATACCGCTGTGTGGATAACAAATAACCAAAATTGCCGTCCTCCGGAATGTTCTGATTACAGCTTTACAGGAATCACTAATTCTCAAGGCAATATCTACTATCGAATTTCTTCCGTAAAGGATAATAGCTGGGTATTTGTAAATAGCTACAAAGTCGTAAAATTCCCCACGGGTTGGGTTAATTTTAAAGTTATTTTGGAAAAAGAATAATTTCATAATCATAAAAGAATTTGCCGCCAAAGAGCAAAATTTGATAAAATTTTGCCTGCGAGCATTGCTCGCAAAAACTTGAAATTGTCATCGGCGCGGCGGAGCCGCAATTTGCTGGGTTGGCTTCTCGCCGCCTGCGGCGGCGAAATGCGTTCGAACTATTTTTAGAATACAGCACCAGTATTCTTGAATTAGTCCGAACGCATTTCGCTCCGCCAGCTGGCGGACAAGGCGGCGAGGAAGCCCCCCGCGAAAATGAGCGGCTTCGTCGCGAACCGAAAAACCACTAAAGAACCTGTAAAAACATCGGCTCGAACCATATTTTGTAAAAGCAGAAAAGAAAAATTTTTCAGACACTCCCAAGAGGCGGCACTTGCCGCCTCTTGACTTCTGTGTTCTAAAATGTTAAGCTCAAGCGTCGTGGAAAATACGTAATTCCATGAACTCTGCCACGCGAGAGACCGTGGTAACGCACATTCAAAAATTCGAAGGAGGTCAGAATGGACATCTTCCTGCAAGTGTGGGGAGGTGTCGGCTACCTCCTCAACAAGATCTTTCTGTGGCTCTCGGAACACGCGCGCAACGGCGGGAAGAACGCGCAAGCGCGTAAGTGGCGGATTGCCTCGTGGGCGGTATACCTTTTCGGTCTGCCCCCATGGGTAATCATCTTCGTCATGTGGCGGAATTGGATTGCGGCTTCGGTAGAAGCGAGTGGCGCTCCAGCAATGTTGCTTGGGCTCGTCCTTGCTCTCCGTGGCACGACCAGCAATCCGCCACGCTGGCTTGACCGTCTCGCGCTCGTCTGTATCCCGCTTGGGTTCGGCTACAGCCTCTACGATTTTGGTGGTATCACCACCATCAATCAGTGGCTGGAAATCGGCCTCGTGCTGGGATTCCTTGTCGGGACCTACTTGCTCGCGAAAGAACGGGCAAGCGGTTATCTCTGGTATGTCCTTATGCACGTCACCTGCGGGTGGCTCATGTGGATTCAGGGGTATCCGTGGCTCTTTCTCCAGCAGTTGGTCTCGCTCGTATTTATCGTTGACGCGTGGCGTGCCACACAGAAACGCAGAGTCGCGAGCAAATAAGCTCAAATCAGAGGCACGACCTTCGGGTATGGCCTCTTTCCTTTTTATTGGATTTTGAATTTGTATTTTCATAAAAGAATTTGCCGCCAAAGCAGTAAATTTTTCAATCATTTTTTATTGAAAAATTTACTGGAATGATTTATACTTAAATCATTCAAAAACTTGAAATTGTCCGGTTCGCGACGAATCCGCCAGCTGGCGGATTCGCGGGGGGATTTTTTCGGCAAAATGCGTTCGGACTAATTCAAGAATACTGCAAAAATGAACGAAGTGAATTTTTCGCAGGGAGCAAGCAAACTGCTTTGCTTGCGTAAGGATTCGAATGCCGTAGCGTTGTGCGAGCAGTAGCAAGCACCGCGAGGCGCGGCTAGCAAAAATTTTGCGACGGCAAAATTTTATGCGGAGCCGAATCCTTCCCTGCGCAAAAATCGGCTCGAACCATATTTTAATTTTGAATGATACAAAATATAAAAACTCTTGCTGTTATTTTTCTGGTCGTAAGCGCGATCGGTTTTATT
>DATDWI010000073.1:0-6278 GCA_036517415.1 Minisyncoccota bacterium | reverse complement strand
CCTGACTGCCGCTTGCAACGAACGTTGGCATAGCAGCATGCGCTTGCTGAATTTTCGGCGGTATATTGAAAATCCTCGGCCAGCCGGAAAAAATCCAACCGATAATAATCAAAAACGATATAAGCGCGAAGAAAGATTTTTTATTGTACGGGTATTTTTCCATCACTTATTATTATTTATTGTGCGGCAAGCACTATGGCGCCGTCGGCGTCACCGAGCGTTGTTGATGATGCAGTACCGGTAAATATGCCATCGTTGAAATCTGCCCCGGTGTCTTCGACCCATCCGCGGCTTTGCCAGTTGGTGAGATTGAGTGTCTGTGTAAGCGATTTGGCGATTCCTGTCCATCCTTGCCACAATACGGCAACGGTAAGACGTTTCGTATGCGGGTCGGTGTATGTCCCTGGGCACGTGACAATGTTCTTATTGTTGTCTCTGCAGATGCTTTCAAAAGAAAGCACGCGGGTAAACACACCAAACTGTTCGCTTGTTCCTTCTCCGAGAAACGCCCATTCGCCCGCGGCGTCAGAAAGTCCCGTTTGATTGAGCGCCAGTTCATTCCATGCGTTGTCTCGGATGGAGTGCACTGCCTCAACTCCCTCGTCGAGACGATAGAGCGCCTTGTTGTATTCTTCTCCATCAACATTTACGGCAAGAGCGTCACGGATAATACTTCCCACAAAAGTTGCTACCACGCCAAACAGCGCTATTGCGAGGATGATTTCAACAAGCGATTGGCCGCAGTTTTGTTTCATAGCGCATCAATAACCCCTTCGCTGCTAATAATAATATTTTTTGTTTTGCCGCCCGACTCGTTTATGGTTACCGTTCCGTCGGAATTCGCCGAACCATTTTTTTTAAATATGATATCCAGCGGCGAACTACTCAGCGTTACCGTGCTCGGGGTTGTTTGCGGCTCATCAAACGCGCTATTCCGTAAAGCCCATGATGTCCCTTGAAACACAACAAAACGATCGTTTTCAAAATGCACACCCCACTGATTATTTGCATCAGATCCCCATGCTTTTGCCTGGGCGCGGCGCAGCGCCTCGGCAATGTCGCGCGTCGCATTATCAAACTGTGTTGTTGCAATAAAGCTCGTGTAAAGCGGCAGCGCAAGGGCGCCGAGAATAACAATGATTGCTATAACCACCAAGAGTTCAATAACAACGAATCCGCGCATATTCATTTCTATGGTTGAATATTGCCGCTGAGGTTATAAATTGGTCCGATTATAGCAAGAGCAATGAGGCCGACTACTAATCCGATACCCAAAATAAGGATCGGTTCTACCATTGCGACAAATCGTTTTGTTGATTCGTCAATAGCGCTGTCGTAAAAATCAGCAAGATAAAAGAGTGTCTCGTCAAACCTGCCGGTTTTCTCGCCGGCTTGAATCATTTGTGTCACTAACGGCGGCCAGCGGTACGCATTTGTTGAAGATAGCGTTGTTCCGATGGGATTGCCCTGGCGAATACGCTCAAGGATATGGGCAAGGTCTGTTTGATACGCAACATTGCCGACGGTTTCCTTGACAAGCATAATGCTTTGATCTACCGGAACTCCGCTTTTTAAAAGTACAGCAAGGGTTCTGAGCACTGTTGCCAGATTCATCGAGCGAATCATGAAGCCCGCCAAGGGCGCGCGGAGCATCATGGGATGGGTTATACGTCGGATGAAAGGTATTTTCAGGAACCACACTATGCTTATCAAAGAAACGAACATAGCAGCAGCAAGGATGATGCCGTAGCGAGCAACACGTTCAACAACCCAGATAAGCACGCGGGTTAGTACCGGAAGATCTGTTCCGAGCCCGTGAAATACCGGAAGCAATCGGGGGAGGACCACAAAGGTCAAAACAAAACTCAATATCACCGCGCCACCCAATACAAGCAATGGGTAGAGCGAAGCGGTTAAAACTTTTCTTCGCGCCTCGTATTCTTTTTGAAAATGGACCGCGAGGCGTTCAAGTGTTTCGTCGAGTGTTCCTGACATTTCGCCGGCGCGTATCAAGCTTACGAACACGCTGGGGAAGAGCGATGGATAGCGCTCAAAGGCCTGATGAAGCGGCGTGCCACTCCGTACGCTCTGTGCAATGTTGGCAAGGGCGCGCCGAGCTCCTCGCGGCGCTTGCTGTTCGATAATATCGAGTATTTCGTTGATGGGAATGCCCGACCGGAAAAGCAGGGAAAGCATTTTGGTAAACGCAACACGCTCAACGGGTGATATACGGGGGTTAAACAATGTCATATATGTTCTTATTTATTCTTTTAATACGCGCACCAATTCTTCGGTGGTGGTAATGCCCTCCAATGCTTTATCGATACCATCTTCAATCATGGTTTTTATACCCTCTTGTATTGCTTGTTTTTGAATGTCGTCAGAACTCGCGCGCACCATAACTAGTTTTTTAATACTCTCGCTTATTTCCAGTGTTTCAAAAATACCGATACGTCCTTGGTATCCAAGGTGGCCGCAGACAGAACACCCCGTACCGCGATAGAGGCGGATCGCATCCAATTTCTTTTTCGAGTATGAGCGGAAGAGAGAGGCGAGCTGCGGATGTTTTTCCCACAAAGCTTTGTCGGTAGAGGCAAGATAGCTTTCTCGGCAATGATTGCAAATTTTTCTTACCAATCGTTGCGCAATGACAAGATTGAGCGTTGAGGCAATCAAGAACGGTTCAATGTCCATATCGAGAAGGCGCGGCAATGTTGTCGCAGCATCATTAGCATGAAGTGACGAGAGCACCAGATGGCCGGTAAGCGCCGCATTAACGGAAATTCCCGCTGTATCGTTGTCGCGAATTTCGCCTACCATGATAATGTCAGGGTCTTGCCGGATAATGGCGCGTAGCCCAAGCGCAAACGTAAGATTGGTGTGCGGATTTACTTGAATTTGATTAACTCCCTCAATATCATATTCCACTGGATCTTCAATGGTGGCAATGTTGATTTTTTCCGTATTGATGGCTTTGAGAATGGCATACAGCGTCGTTGTTTTGCCTGATCCTGTGGGCCCGGTGGCCAAAATCATGCCGTGGGGGCGTTCTATGTTGCGGTTTATTTTTCCGAGATCTTCAGCGCGTACACCAAGGTCGGTGAGCGCAAATTCCATGCCACGGGCGGTCAGTAAACGAAGCACGACCTTTTCTCCCTCGGTTATCGGCACGATCGATACGCGGATTTCAACCCCGTCTTTTGTTTTTAATTCTCCATCCTGTGCGGCGCGATGTTCGTCAATACGAAGCTTCGCCATAATTTTTATGCGCGCCACAATGAGCTCGTGAATGTTTTTTGCAAAGCGCCCCACCTCGTGCAATATTCCGTCAATGCGGTATCGAATGACAACGCTTTCGTCGAGCGGCTCGATATGAACATCGGACGCCTTGTTCTCGTACGCATAGGAAAGAATGAGATTTACCAGTTCTTCTACTGGCGGGTCGCTGGGCTGAGTTCCTTGTGCATTTTTGGAATGTGTTTCAAGCAACAGCGCAAAATCCTGAGCAAAACCTTTGCGGTATCGGGGCAATATTGAGCGGATATCGCGTTCCGTTGCGTAATATACTTTAACCTTTTTATTGGTTTCCTTCTCGAGATTATGAACAAGCTCGCCGTGTTCCGGACTTTCCATTGCAACAGAAATATCCGTTTTGGTTTCTGCAAACGGAATTGCTAGTTGATTTCGCGCGACCTCTTCCGGAAGCAAGCGCAAAACACTCGGCGATAGTTCGCGCTCCTCAAGGCGAACGAAGGGATAGCCATTCGCGCTTGCTACGAGCTGACCGAGCTCATAATCACGGATAACGCCTTTTTCAAGCAGCAATTGGTACAGCGAATGTTTCGTGCGTTTCGCTTCTTGATGAATATGTTCGAATTGCGCGCTTTCTATAATGCCCGCACCTAGTAGGATTTTCTTCAGCTCGCTCGGGGATATTTGTGTCATAGGTGTTATTCATTCTTCTTGGCGCTCGCTATCACTTCTTTAATTTTTGTTACTACATCATTGATCGATGTTTCTGATTTCACAATATATGCATCAACGCCAAAGCTTTGCGCTCGCTGTTTATCGCTTTCTTGCCGTAGGTTGGTAAGAACAACGATGGGAACCGTTTTTAGTTTCGGGTCGTCTTTCAGGTCTGCGATTAATTCGAAACCGTCCTTTTGCGGCATTACCAGATCAAGCAAAATAAGGTCTGGTATCGCAAGCGAAATACGGCGCAACGCTTCCTCTCCATTGGTTGCCAACGAAATCTCAAATCCTTCCAAAGAAAGCTTGCGTTGATATACGCGCAACACAAACGGGTCGTCTTCTACAATGAACACGGTCGGTTTTTTGCTTTTGGGGTTTGTGGTTTTACGTTCTGGGTCCATGTTTTTATTATGGCTCTATGTTGTATTGAGCGCAAGGGTCTTTTCGCCCTTATGCTTTTTTGATCCTCGGCGCGGCATGGTAACAAAGAAGGTCGTGCCATCTTTCGGGCTTGATCGGAAAGATACCTTTCCGCCCAAGAGCGCTATAAGCATCTTGGCGATATAGAGTCCCAAGCCGCTGCCAATAGCATCTTTGATTTGCGCATTGTCGGCACGATAGAATTTTGAAAAAATTTTCTTTTGCGCTTCGCGCGGGATACCAATACCATTATCCCACAAGGAAATTTTGTAATCAACGCTTCGTTGTTCTATAGTGGCGACAATTTTGCTCTGTGGCGGGGACGAATACTGAATAGCGTTGACTACAAGGTTGTTTATTACTTGACGAAGCAGAACCGGATCGGTGTTTACTACCGGTGGTGGTCTTTTGCTATCCCACACAACGCGCACGCTGCAACCGAGCGACCGGCGAAAACGTTCGTATTCATCGAGCACGTCGCGGATGAGTTCAAGAAGATTAACGGATTGCGGAACAACGCGCATTCTCCCCCCTTCAAGCCGCGATACGTTGAGCAAGTCGTTTACCAGGCGCGTCATTCTCCGGTTTGATTCCATGACATCAACTAAATATGCCTGTTGTTTTTCGGAAATTGGGCCGGCGTCTTTATTAAGCAACATCTCGATGTTCCAGCGAATGGCAGCGAGCGGCGCGCTCAATTGATGGGAGGCGATGGAAACGAATTCCGTTTGCGCTCGCTCTATTTCTGTCTCTAGCGTTGTATCGCGCATAATAACAACGCCACCGAGTACCGCGCCAGAACCGCCTTGAAAAGCGGCGACATTGATTGACGCTGGAATAATGCCGAATCGCTGTGTGCGAATAAGCGCGCGCGGAATTTTATATGGGTTTATTCTTCGCCCCGGGCTACTACGAAAAATTTTTTTTAAAAATTGTTTTACAGGGTCTTTTATTTTTTCTTTGCGGTCATTAACAAATGTAAACAAATGCGAATATGGTTTATTGGTACACGAAGAGCGTTGTTTGTGAAGAAGGTGGAGAGCAGCGGTATTGATGTCAATGATGCGGAATTTTTTATTTACCACAAACACGCCGTCCCCGATGCTTTCAAATATGGCTTTTGCGCGACGTTCTTCGCTGGCGTGAGAAAGAGGAAGCAAAAGAGTCTGTTTCCTTGCTAATAAAGGGCCCTTCATAACACCAGCATAGCATAAAACTATCTTCGATGATCGCGACGAGGGGGACGTGAGGATGTGTGGCGGCGCGCTTCGCGAGCCCCATTTGCGCGATCTTCCGGGGATTTGAGTTCAAGGTGCTTCACTTCTTTAATCGAGAGATTAATCCTTCCTTGATCATCAATTTCAATAACTTTCACCGGTACCATGTCGCCGACGGAAACAATGTCGGTTACGTTCTCAACGCGAAATGGGGCAAGTTGCGAGATATGCACCAATCCTTCTTGATTAGGAGCGATTTCTATCATCGCGCCGAAAGGAAAGACGCGCGTAACTTTGCCCAAAAGCGTCTCACCAACCTCAAATTCTTTGGTTATCAGTTTAATTTCTTCCTCGGCGCGCTTTGCGGATTCTTCACTGGTTCCCGTGATAAAAATTGATCCGTCTTGTTCAATATCAATTTGCGCACTCGTGCTTGCGATAATCGCGTTAATAATCTTTCCGCCGGGACCAATGACGTCTTTGATTTTCTCGGGCTTGATGTGCATGGTAATAATCCGCGGCGCGTAGGGAGAAAGCTCCGCGCGAGGAGCGGCACATTCGCGCCGCATAACATCTAAAATCTGAAGTCGCGCTTCGCGTGCTTGCATAAATGCTTCATTGAGAATCTGAAGAGGGATACCGTCCACCTTGACGTCCATTTGAACTCCC
>DATDWI010000072.1:0-4083 GCA_036517415.1 Minisyncoccota bacterium | reverse complement strand
GGCGGGGTTGTGGATTTCACGACCGTAAAAGAAATTCTTGCCCGCCATACCATAGACCTCGACGAACTTGCCAAAAAATACAAGATTCGCAAACCGCTTGGCCAACAGCCATTTGTGTACGTCTACGAGCGCGTTGATCTTTCCACCAAACTATATGGCGCTATTATTTATCCCGAACACATCAAGGACGGCATTGCCCATCCATCTCTCGAAGAATTCGTCACCGGCAAGTTCACTATGAGCACGAAGCATGATCGCCAGCAAAATGAATATCTCGAGATTAATGTCGAGCTCAAACCAAATGTGGAAATATCAACAGCCATTGAAGAAACTATTGCAGAACGCGTTTCGGAATCTCTTCTCGAAAAGAACGCGGAGCACCGAAATAATTTTGGCATTATGCAAAACAGGCTCCGCCCGCGCATCAAGCTCCTCCGCCATGAGCATCCCGATTATTTCAAACCAGGTATCAAACAAAAATGGGTCAAGAAATAATTCGTCCTGTCATATCGCAGAGATGCAAGAGACCGAACGAAGCAACGGTTGTTATTGATGACTACGAAGAACAGCTTCGAGAGCTCTTTTACATCCAGCATCCACCACTTGCGTTCCAGCCGGACAAGGCCGTAGATCAATGCTCCGAATTTATCGCGAAGCGCAACACGGAAACGGACGGAAGTTGGGCATATTACCCATGGCTCAACACGATCGTACACATTCTGCCGGAAGAAGAATTCTCCACAGTCCGCACCGCCCGGAATCGCAATTTGATAACTGCGGACGAGCAAAAAAGATTCTATAACGGCGTTATAGGCATCGGCGGATTGAGTATCGGCAATAGCGTCGCACTCGCCATCGTACTGCAGGGCGGAGGCAGGCATATGCGCCTTGCCGACTTTGATCGCCTTTCGCTGTCCAACACCAACCGCGTACGCGCTGGTGTTCAAAATCTCGGGATGTTGAAGGTAGTCGTGACGGCTCGTCAAATATATGAAATGAATCCCTATGCGATTGTCGAGACTATGCCGGATGGGATCACGAAGGACAATGTCCGTGCGTTTTTTGACGGACCACCAAAGCTTGATATTGTAATCGATGAGTTGGACAATCTCGCGGTGAAATATCTTTTCCGAGTGGAAGCGAAACGCGCCAAACTTCCCGTTGTCATGGCTGCGGACAACGGGGACAATGCAGTCGTGGATATTGAGCGCTACGATCTCGACCCAGATCTCTCATTCTTCCACGGACGCATTGGATCCGTAACCTACGATAAACTTGCGTCTTTGGATAAGATGGGTATCGGCAAGATGATCACCAAACATATTGGACCGGAGAATGTGACGGAGCGCATGCAAGCGTCGCTCGTGGAAATGGGAAAGACTATTGTTTCGTGGCCCCAGCTTGGCGGTGCCGCTCAGTTGAACGGAGCGGCTGTCGCTTATTGCGTCCGTAAAATTCTCAATAGAGAGGAGCTTGAGGATAACCGCTCACTTGTTTCAATGGATGAAAAATTGATTCCGAGCTATAATAAACCTGTCGAGATTCGCAAGCGTCAAAAGATCGCCGAAAGCTTTAAAAAGAATTTTGGGCTGTAATATGGACACGGATTTAAAAAATATAATGGAAGCAGGGATATCTGCTCCTTCCGGAGAAAACTGCCAGCCATGGCGCTTTATGCTGGATGGTAACACTATATGTCTTTATAACGACCCAAATAGCGATACGTCACTGTATAATCATAATCAGAGAGGCAGTTTGGTATCCCATGGAGCTGCCATAGAGAATATGATAATCGCGGCTCGCACATTCGGTTACGAGGCTACTATCAAACTCCTGCCAAATGGTGAAACTGATAATCTTATCGCAAAAATATCTCTTCAAAAAAACTCTCCCACCAAGCACGCTCTTTATGACTCTATTTTCAAGAGGGCTACCAACAGAAAAGTATATGATACCAAACCAACCTCTCAGGATATAAAAAATAATCTCCTGGGTTCAGCTACCGGAGATGGGATGGAGGCAAAATTCATCGATGACAAAACCACCATAGGCATCCTCGCCAAAATCATAAGCAATCACGAACGTCTGCTTTTTGAGAATAAGTTCCTTCATAATTTTTTCTTTGATCATATTCGGTGGAATGAAAAAGAAAATAGCATAAATCCCGCAGGTTTTTATATCGAGACTCTTGAACTCTCACCGAAGGAAAAAAAGGGGTTCTCTATTCTTAAGAGGTGGGTTCTTGCAAGGATTCTCGGTTTTGTCGGAATGCCCAAGAAAGTGTCTGAAGCGAATGCGACGAAATATAATGCATCGTCGGAATTGGGAATTATTTATTCGGATTCGGTGAGCTCCTTATCTCTCATTAACGCAGGCCGCTCTTTTGAGCGCTTGTGGCTTACCGCCACAAAAGAAGGGTTGAGTCTCCAACCGCTCACGGGACTTCTTTTTCTTCGACAACACGTGTTGTCGCATAACAATTCCCCGCTATCTGAAAAAGAAAAGAAGATTATTATAGACTCCTATGACGAAATTTCAAAAATCTTTGCTGTTGGCGAGAAACAAATACTTTTGCTTTTCCGAATAGGCATCGGGGAACCACCAACCGCACAAGCCTCCCGATTCCCTCTAAATAAATTTCTCAAATACTAATCATGGATCAAGTCGGCAATTTGGATTTATTATCACTGGGCGTCACGGTGGCCGCTATCGGCATTTTGGGCTTCATCGTTTTTCTTGCCAACCCGAAAAGTGCAACGAATAGAGCATTTCTTTTTTTCTCGCTCGTAACCGTTATATGGGGTATTTTTAATTATCTGAGTTATCAGGCGACAAACCCGGAATCGATTTTGATTTTGTTGAGAATCGTCATATTTCTGGGTGTTCTACATGCATTCAGTCTCTACGTCCTTATTAAAGCATTCCCCAATGATTCAGTTTCGTTCGCAAGAAAAACCAAGCTTATAGTATTTCCGGCCGTTGCTCTCGTCGCCATTCTAACACTCACGCCTCTCGTTTTCGTGAAGGTGAGCCAACTATCAAGTACCGGTGTTTCCACTGTTGAGAAGGGTCCCGGCATCATTTTGTTTGTCATCATAATTGTCTATCTCATACTGGATAGCGTCATCACGCTGATAAAAAAGGCAGTGCGCGCGGAAAAAATTGAAAAAATCCAATACAAATATATTCTATTGGGCATCATCTTTACTTTTACATTTCTCTTTTTATTTAATTTTTTGCTTCCAGCTCTATTTGATTATGTACGATTGATACCGCTTGGCGCTTTCTTTTTCATACCCTTCATTGCATTTACATTCTACGCAATTTTTAAACATCATCTACTCAGCGCAAAGGTAATCTCAACCGAGTTATTGACGTTTGTTTTGGCTGTCGTTTCGTTAATTGAAGTTATAATTTCTCAAAATGTCGCTCAGATTATTTTTCGTTCAGGCGTTTTTGTCCTTGTTTTGGGTTTTGGGATTTTACTTATCAAAAGCGTCCTACGGGAAGTAGCCCAGCGCGAGAAACTTGAGATATTGACCAAGGAGCTTGAGGCGGCGAATGCGAAGCTGCAACTGGCGGATCGGATGAAAACGCAGTTCTTGTCGTTTGCATCGCATCAGGTTAAGTCGCCGATCACGGTAGTGAAGGACTACGCATCGCTGATTCTCGACGGGACCTACGGAGCTGTTCCGGATAAAGTCCGGGAGATTTCACAGAAAATAAAAGACTCCTCCAATCGAATGATCGCGCTCGTCAATAATTTGCTCGACTTGCGTCGACTTGAGGAAGGCAAAGTGGAATATAACTTCGAGGATTTTAGTTTGACGGAGCTCGTGAAAAGCGTCGCCGATGAATTGCAGACACTCGCAAAGAACAAGAATCTTGCATTTGAGTGCGTCACGCCCCCCGATGACATCAAGATCAAGGGCGACAAAGAAAAGCTCCGACAGGTATTTCAAAATCTGCTCGACAATTCCGTAAAATATACGGAAACCGGATGGATCAAAATCGTACTTGAGGCCCACAACGAACAAGCCATCGTGATGGTAAGCGACTCCGGCCTCGGCATTCCCGCAGATG
>DATDWI010000071.1:0-11446 GCA_036517415.1 Minisyncoccota bacterium | reverse complement strand
CCGCTCCTGACTTTGGCGATTGTTTCCGGCGGCCTCTACTTGATCCTCTTCGGCCGCCGCAGAAGATAACCACCGTCGTCACTTAGCGGTCCGACCGCTAAGTGAAATCGCCGCTCCGGAACATCGGGGCGGTTTTGTTTTTGAGAAAATAATAATTTTACATCAACGGCTTGATGACCACTCTTCGGTCGAGGCCCAATCCGGTGCTTTCGGTTTTGATATCGGGGTATTCCTGCAGAACCGTATGAATAATCCGGCGCTCGTAGGAATTCATCGGGCGCATTTCAATGTCTTTTTTAAAATACCGTACTCTCTGCGCGTGCATACGCGCAAGATCTTTGACCTCCTCAATGCGTTTTTTGTGGTAGTCGTTTATATCAAGGATAAATTGAATTTCTTCGCCGAGTTTTTTTTCTGCCAATCGGCGCGCAAGGTAATTGAGCGCGATAAGGTTCTTACCTCCTTCGCCGATCAAAAGAGCCGAGTCATCGGTGCGTACAATAAACCACAACCCATCAATGCTTTCTTGAACTTCCAGTGAATACGAAATGCCAATCCGATCGAGGAGATCAGAAATGATCGCTTGTATTATTTGTGTAGTTTCTTGGTTTGGCATAGCAAAAAGCGCCTCAGGTGGCGCCGCTCGTTTCGTTAAACTTCATTGACTTATCCGGCAGCTATGATGAAATTGCAGTTGTCGCGACGATGTTTCTTGTTGCACGGCGCCGTACCACGGCTTCATGTACTATAGCAAAGAGATTCATCACTGTCCAATAGAGCGCCACCGCGGATGGCATCTGAATACTAAAAATAAATATCATTACGGGAAACAAAAACACCATCTGTTTTTGCATGATCGACGCGAAATCAGGTTTGCCATCGGATGCCGCCGCGCCTTTATTTTGCATAGACGGAGGAGTTGCAAGTTTTGCCTGAAAAAATTGCGATAGTCCCGCAAGCGCCGCCATAACAACGTGCGGTTTGGTGAGCACGATCAGCCCGAGAAATAATGTATCGACGTTTTCCGGCAGACGAACAAATGAATACGCAAACTGCGATTGCGCGGCAAGGTCTCCTCGAAAAACATAAAAAAGAGCGAATAGCAACGGGAGTTGAATAAAAAGCGCGAAAATACCAGAGAGGGGATTAATACCATGCGCGCGATAGAGTTCCATAAGCGCTTTAGCTTGATCTTCGCGATTTTTTTTCTCCGATTGAATGCGCTTAATCTCCGGCTCTATTTGTTTCATCGCGCGCTGGGTTTTGATCATTTTGTGATTGAGCGGAAAAATAACGAGCCGAATCGCAATAGTAAGAACAATTACCGCAAGCCCCAAACTTTCGCCCGGCATATATGCGGTAAGCAAAAAAAGGCCATTGAGGAGTGGCCGATAAAATACTTCGTTATAGATAGCTACGATAATACTCCACATTGTTGAAGTGTTTGTATCATATCACTGCGGAGTTGTTTTGTGGAGGGCGCTTTTTTATTTTGCAAAGAGGTAAAAAAAATAAGTTCGAGGCCCCGCATAACGTTTGGTTGAAGATGCCGCGCAATTTCTGCCATACGCCGGCGAGTGGCGTTGCGCGCAACGGCATTTTTGTGTACCTTGCTTGACACAACAAACGCCCAGCGCGTAGCAGGGCACCCGCCCGAACGTGGTTCGGTACGGGCGGGTGCCCTGCGACGAAAACGAAGACGAACCACAGACCCCGCACATAAGCGTGTTTTGGAGCGAAAAAACACCCCGATATCTTTATTTGTAAGAAGAAACTTCTTTGCAAACATATGCTGATAGTGGTGTGTTGTATATGTGCTAAATGGCGAGGCGGCCCCTGCCTTTTCTGCGTCGTCGCTTGAGCGCCCGCCGTCCCGTGGTTGTACGTATCCTCTTTAAAAATCCATGCGAGCGAGCCCGTTTTCTTTTTTTAGGTTGGTAGGTGATAGACATAAACATAATACTACCACACTTTACATAAAATGCAATATTCACAACTCGCCCACAACCTATTAACATCGATGTAAAGCAAAATATATACAAGCCTAGTATAGTAAAACAATGGAGAACGAAGAGTTGTGGAGTAAAGCAATCGCAGAAATAGAAGTTGCGGTATCGCGCGCAAATTTTGCGACGTGGTTTAAAGATACATCAATTATGGACAACAACAATGGGGTGGTGAGCATCGCGGTCCCGAATGGGTTTGCAAAAGAATGGCTCGAAAATAAGTATCACAAATTCATTCTTAAATCTATCCGTAATTTCTCGCCCGAAGTGCGGTCTGTCCAATATATTATACAAGCCCCTCTCGTGCGACAAAAACCGATAGTATCGAAAAAATATCATGTCGTGCCTGCTGCTATGCAAACAAAAAGTTCTGTTCCGGCAACACAGCTTGGTTTTAAAGATTTCGAGGTCGATCCGCTCACCAACCTCAATCCGAAGTATACGTTTGAAACGTTCATTGTTGGGTCATTTAATGAGTTAGCGCACGCAGCAGCGCTTGCGGTTTTGAGCAACCTCGGGAAGGTTTATAACCCACTTTTTATTTATGGCGGCGTTGGATTGGGAAAAACGCATCTCCTGCAAGCAATCGGAAATAGCGTCGTACAACAAGACCGTACAAAAAAAGTTCGCTATATCACATCAGAGCGTTTCAGCAATGAGCTGGTGAATGCGCTCAAGCAAAACACCATCAATACATTTAAGGAAAAATATCGCGATTGCCATTTACTTATTATTGATGATGTGCAATTTTTCTCCGGAAAAGCAAAAACGCAAGAAGAGTTCTTTTACACATTTAATACGCTCTACGAAGCGGGGAATCAAATTGTATTCTCGTCTGACCGATCACCAAAATCTATTTCCGATATTGAAGAGCGGCTGCGGTCGCGTTTGGAAGCAGGAGTTATTATTGATATATCGGAGCCGGAATATGAATCGCGCCTTGCAATTGTACAATCGAAAGCAAAGGAAAAAAACATTGATCTTTATCCGGAAGCACTCGAAATAATTGCTTCATTAATACAAACAAATATTCGCGAACTGGAGGGTTCGTTAAATATGATTCATATGCAATCTCAATATCTTAACAAGACGCTCTCCATAGAAGAAATAAAAAATATTTTAAGTAAAAATATAAAACAAAAAACTTCAGTAACCCAGAGTCAAGTTATTAAAATAGTTGCAGAATATTATGATATTTCTGATAAATCAATTTTTGATAGAACGCGAAAGACAGAGGTTGTTCTCCCGAGACAAGTTGCTATGTACCTTATTCGTGAAGACCTTAAAGGATCATATCCTACTATTGGAGAAAAATTTGGCGGGAGAGACCATACCACGGCAATGCATGCGTATCAAAAAATAAAGGATCATCTAAAAAAGAATCCGAAACTAGAAGAAGATATTCGGAGAATACGGCAACGCTATCAAAGTTAATAGTTATGCACAATAAAAAAAGAATATCTTGTGAAAAGAAAAATAATATATTTTATTAACACAATATACAATAGTATAAAAAGTAAATTAATAAAAAAATCAATGATTTTTATGAAAGATATCTATTATCAACATATTCACAAGTTTAATAATACTAATTAATTAATAAGAAATATTTTATGAAAGTAGTATGTGAAGCAAAAATATTTAAAGAAGCCATTGGTATTGCCGAACACAACACATCAAAAAATCAATCATTACCTATCCTACAATCAATTTATCTTGAAGCAAAAGGAAATATATTATTTATTCGCGCGACAAACTTAGAAAACGCATTAGAAATTTCTTTGCCGGCAAAAGTAGATCATCATGGAAGTATTGCGGTTTCCGGAAAGATTCTTAATTCATTTTTATCACACATACACGATAGTCACGTTACTCTTCAAAATAAACAAAATAACCTTTTTATTAAAACATCACAAACAGAAACAACATTGCGCGGATATGCACAAGAAGACTTTCCTCTCTTTCCTTCTATCGAGTCACTATTTTCATTTATTTTATCTTCCCAAGAGTTTAATATACATTTACGACGTGTTTTAATTGCCGTAAGCTCTTCTGATATTAAACCAGAACTTGCCAGTGTTTCATGGTATGCTTTTAAAAATAAATTAAAACTTGCTGCAACCGATTCTTTCCGCCTTTCCGAAAGTTCTCTTGTATCAAAATCACTCAATGTATCCTCTGTTCTTTCATTTTTATTGCCAAGTTTGGCCTCATATGAGATTCTTCGGCTGGTAGAAAACTCATCTCGCGAATCATTGGTATCTTTTGGAGATGAAAAAGAAATTAAAATTTTTGGAAATAAAAATCAAATCGTTTTTCAAAACAAAACAATTCGATTCATATCGCGCCTTACCGAAGGAATATTTCCTGACTATGAGCAAATTATTCCAAAATCATTTCTTACCGAAGTTGTTGTAAAACAAGATAGTTTTTTACAACAATTAAAACTTGCCAGTGTTTTTATGGGGCGGTTGAACGATATCCAACTTATCGTCGATTCTTCCAAAAAAAATATAACGCTCAAAGCGATTAACTCTGATGTTGGAGAACATATTTCTTCTCTTGATGCGTCAATACAAGGAGAAGATGTTACTGCCAAATTTAATTGGCGATATCTTATTGATGGCGTTCAACAAATTGACACCGAATACATCGTTCTCGGTATGAATAACGAGCAATCCCCCCTTTTGCTGAAAGGAAAAGGCGATACATCGTATTTCTACCTCGCGATGCCCATGCGCGGCATCTAATCAACAAAAATCGTTTTCGAATACTCTGATGTATTGCCAACTGCATCGTAGATTTGAAGGCGTATTGTTGCTGTTTCAGATTCGAGAACAAACGATGAAAGCGGAATCGGTATCGTAAACGGCGATGTTTTCACCGATCCAATATATTCATCGTTAAGAAAATAATCAACCTGAGCAACAGCAAACGTGCTCTGAAACACAGGCCGAATCGTAATGGTATCGTTTTGATTATACCGTTCTTTTTGTGGATTTATTTCTATTTGCTGGGCACGAGGGATGGTTTGTGGGATATGAATGTCGTCTAATAATACCGGAATAACGGAATCATCTTGGTCTTTAAAGTTTTTTGTGTTTGCCCATAACTGTACGCTTGCTTCCCAATTTTTATATTGCGGGTCGAGATGCGGTTGGGAAGAAGGAGGCCCCAGAGGATTATTTTTATCTATCCAATTCAAAATAGATCGCACTTCTTGCACTACTTTTCTTTCTTGAAGCTCCAGGGGGGTATATTCGGTGGCAAGTTTTCCTGATATTTTATCAATAATAAATTCTTTCCCGCCCCTCCATTCTCCGCGCAGAACCGGCTTTGGTGTTTCAAACAGTTCTGGTTTTACAAATTCTTCGTCCGACGTTTTTATTAAAATTCGATCCATAATATTTCTCCAAATTGGCGCAACAATAAACCCCGCTACACGTTTTTCCATTGGCGTGTTGTCATTATTCCCTGCCCACACACCAACAACAATTGATGGAGTATAGCCAACAATCCACGCGTCGCGATAATCGTTCGTTGTTCCTGTTTTTGCCGCAACCGACTTTTGGGGAATAAAAAGACTTGAAGATTCGCCGAATGCTGGGGCGCGCGCATCATTATCTGAAAGGATATCGTTTATTGCCCGCGCAATATTATTTTCAATAACTTCCTTTTGTTGCTGTTCCGCCTTAAATATAATGTTTCTTTTTGAGTCGCGAATTTCGAGGATAAAGCGGTGCGGATTTCTTATTCCATCGTTGGCGAATGTTCCATACGCAGAAGCAAGTTCAAGGAGCGAAACCTCGCCACCCCCCAATACCAAGGTAAGGCCGAGGCGTTCCGGGTCATCGAGAGACGTAATGCCAAAATCACGAGCGGTCGAGAGCGAATCCATAAGGCCGGCCAAGTAGAGTAGCTTCACGGACGGGACATTGAGCGATTGTGCAAGCGCCTCGCGAAGCGTTACGGGGCCACGGAATTTTTCATCGTAATTTTGTGGATGATAGCACCGATCTGCATCAATGCCGGGCGGCGCCGACCCATCGGGGTTGCATTGCGGATTAAATTCCGTAAAAAGATCGAAAATTGCAGTTTGAGGAGCATATCCCTTCTTAAAAGCTGTTGCATATACAAATGGTTTTAATGCTGATCCGGGTTGTCGTGTGCGGAGAGTAATGTTTACCTGAGGGTCGAATGCGCAATTTTTCCCCGGAGAACATCCGGGCGGCTCGGCGGTGCCAAAATAATTTTTTGATCCCACCACCGCGAGGACATCGCCGCTTTTTGGCTCTAGAGCCACAACACCGATATTGTTTGCGTTAAAGTTGTTTTTCACATCGTCCGCAAATTGTTGTACCGCTTCTTCGGCGCTTTGCTGTACGGACGCATCGAGCGTGGTATGAACGACAAATCCGCCTCGCTCCACGACATCTTCCCCGAACATTTCATTGAGTTGTTCCCGAACTTCAATAACAAAGTGCGGTGCGGCTATTTGATGAAAGCACGAACCTTTGAATTGCACCTCTTCTTCAAGGGCTGTTCCATATTCTTCGGTACCGATAAATCCCAATTCTTGCATACGACGAAGAGCAAAGCCCGCCCGGCGATCAAGCTCATCTCTGTGTTTTCCACACGGAGAATAATAACTCGGGGCTTTGGGGAGCGAAGCAAGATATACCGCTTCTTTCAGCGTTAATTCGCGGGCCGACTTTTGCAAAAATGTCTGCGCGGCCGCCTCGATGCCGTAAACCGCTCCTCCGTAGGGAATTTGATTTAAATAGAGGTTGAGAATCTCATCTTTGGTATACGCCCGTTCTATTTTTACGGCAAGAATTGCTTCTTTTATTTTTCTCGATATCGTTTTTTCCCCCGTCAGGAGCGTTTTTTTTACTAACTGCTGTGTTATTGTTGATCCTCCCTGTTCAATTTCTTGGCGCATGATATTTGCAATCAAGGCGCGGAGAATCGCCAAGGGGCGGATGCCGTGGTGCTGATAGAAGGCGTCATCTTCAATGGAGATGGTTGCGTTCTTCACCACGAGCGGTATTTCGTCAAACGGGACCACGGTCCGCTTTTCATCGGCATGGATATCGTACAAGAGAGCATTGCCGGTACGATCGTAGATTTTTGTTGACTGTGCGATTGGACGCTCGGAAAAATCTGCAATATCGGGAAGCCGAATCCGCATTGCTACCACAACGCTTGCGGCAACCAGCATCGCTCCTATAATGCCGCTGCCCACCATCGCCATCACGGCCATTTTTTTTATATTTTTTTTCGTTTTTCTCATCACGCCACTCCCCATTATATGGTATTTCCCCTTTTTATGATAGAGTAATACTATGCCAATAAGTAAAAAAATATTTTCGCCAGAGAATTGGCTTGAGCGCGCAACGAGTCACAACGTTGAAGAGATATTTTCCAAGAGCGAACTTTTGTCGTATCTGAAGAGAAAAAAAAGGATACGAATTAAATTCGGCGTTGATGTCACAAGCCCCCTGATTCATATTGGCAATGCGGTAAATTTGTGGAAAATGAGGGAGTTTCAAGAACAGGGACACAAGGTAATTTTCCTTATCGGAGATTTTACGAGCCGTATCGGTGATCCTACGGGCAAATCAAAGGCGCGGCCAATGAGAACCCCGGAAGAAATAGAACAAGACGCCCAGACGTATATTGAACAAGTAACGAAGATTTTGCTTGATGCTCCGGATGTTTTTGAGGTGCGCCGAAATTCCGAGTGGTATGACCGCATGAAACTCCACGAGTTTTTACAACTTTGTACCCACCTGACGCACGCGCGATTGATCCAACGCGACATGTTTCAAGAGCGTATCAAAAAAAATAACGAAATTTATATGCACGAGATTTTATACCCCATCCTGCAAGGATACGATTCGTATATGCTGAAATCAGACTTAACGATCATTGGAAGCGACCAATTATTCAACGAGCTACTGGGGCGCCATTTCCAGTCGCTCTACGGACAAGATCCGCAGGTGATTATGACGACCGTCATTACCCCAGGACTTGACGGCAAAGAAAAACAATCCAAATCGCTTGGTAATTTTATCGCAATCACCGATTCGCCAGAAGATAAGTTTGGCAAAATTATGTCTTTACTCGATGCGCTTGTTATTACCTATTATCGCGTCTATACATTTGTTGATCCGCACCAGATTGATGTGTACGAACAACAACTCAAAAAAGGAACAAATCCGCGCGATGTTAAAATCCAACTCGCGTGGGATCTCGTTGCTCTCTATCACGGCGACGCGGTTGCTAACAAGACAAAAGACAGGTTTATTAAACTATTTTCAAAAAAAGAGACATCTGAAGACATTCCCAACGCTTTTGCACAAAACAAAGAACCCATTATTGATTTTTTGGTACGCACAAAACTCGCCGCGTCAAAGTCCTCCGCGCGGCGCCTAATCAAAAATGGAGCCGTAGAATCAGATGGGAACAAAGTACAAAACATCGAGGAGACAGTAAAAAGCGGGATACTTCGCGTTGGCAAGAAAACGTTTGTTCGCATCGTGGTACAATAAACCTTCACGCTAAAGTGATTTAAGCATCAATATCCGCTTCGAAACCATCTCCTTTCAGTTCATCATCATCGGCACCGTCTTCTTCGTCTAAATCCTCTTCTTCATCGCTCGTTGGTTCATCAATAGTTGCCTTTTCCAGAAAATCGAGATCTTTCGATTCGTGAAAATTGTACATACGTATTAACATATATATATAAACGACCTTTGACTCCCCACAACAATAAAAAAAATCCCTTCTCGTTGCAAGGGGGAAGGGGTGTGGATAACTACGAGGAAATCTTCTTATACACCAACGTGGTGAGCGCAATGGCAAGCGCGTCGGTTTCATCGTCTAACAAGGAGCGCTGAGGGAGCGTGATGGAGTGGCGGAGCATGGCGGCAACCCGCTTTTTATCTGCTCTGCCGTCTCCGCACACAGCCATTTTCACCTGAAGAGGAGTAAATTCTTGTATCATAAGCCCGCGCTCTGCTGCGGCAAGTAAAATAACTCCGCGCGCCTCCCCGACGGTGATGGCTGTTTTTGCGTTGGCCGCAAAAAACAATCTTTCTATTCCCACGGCATCCGGTTTTGTTTTTAAAAGAAACTTCGTAAGAAAATGATATATTGCTACCAGACGCTTTTCTTGCGGAAGAGTTTTGTGTGTTTTAAAAACTCCGGAGCCGAGTCGCACAAATCCGGTGGGAGTTTTTTGTATCACACCCCATCCCACTCTCTCAATCCCCGGATCAATACCCAGAACTTTCATTAGTAGATTATTTTATTTGTTTTACAATACACCGGATCATCACAATTAACTCCAAGAATTATACCATCTGCATCATTGAAAAGTTGTTTTATTTCTCCGGCGCGAGCAGCACAAAGGTTTATAGACACCGCCTTAATTACGTATGCGCTTTGCTCGCCGTTTACAACATACTGATATTGATATTCGGGATAGTCTTGATAAGCCCCATTAGCAAGCGCTTGTACTAATCCTGTAAGGTAGTCGGAAGTCGCGTCTTTTAGTTCGACCAACTCACTAGGAAATTTTTTATGATCCTTATAGTATTGTTCGAGTCCAGTTTCTATTGCGCCAACATCTGCAAAGATACGACGATTAACAGCTTGATATGTCCATATATTTATATTTGCTATGATAAGTGACCACGAAACTACCGCTCCGATCATTGTGATTACCACAAAAATTTTTGCTTTCCCATTCCGCCAACTCAAAAGCACCAACAAAAAAGTTATCAAAAACAAAACACTGTACACCATTATCGATCCAACGATTTGATATGTCTTATAAACGAGCAATTGAGAAAGTTGCTCACAGGACTGATACATTGTCGGCACTATATAAGTTAATAGTGGCAACAATACAATTAGCGCTAAAAAATAATAACTTGTTTTTTTCATAATCATCAGTTACGGGGACAACATGTTCACATAGATATCTTGTACATCATCGTGTTCGTCGAGCGCTTCGAGAAGCGATTCTAGTTTTTTGGTGTCGTCGGAGGAAAGTTCCAACGGGAACTTTGGCACGTATTCGCCGCCTTTTTTCTCAAACGCCCACATTGCCGATCCTTGCTCGCCGAGTTTTCCGCCGTGATCCGCAAGAAGATGTTTTATTTCATTCGTTGTCCGGTTGGAATTATCGGTCACGGCGGCAACAATGAGCGCGGATCCTCCCGGACCATACGCTTCATAGAATATTTCTTTTAAGTTTCCACTCTCTCTTTCGGTCGCTTTTTTAATTGCGCGCTCAATATTATCATTGGGCATATTAACCGATCGCGCTTCTTCGATCACGGAGGCAAGCCGCGAGTTTGTTTTCGGATCCGCTCCCAATTCTTTTGCCGCGAGCGTAATGGTGCGAGAAATCTTGGAAAACAATTTCCCCTTCTTTGCGTCCGACGCCGCCTTTTTATATTTAATTTGTTTCCATTTTGAGTGTCCAGACATAAAAATATTATCTTGTATTTTCTAAAATGATGCGTTTCGCATCATAAATACACGAAACGTCCCGAATCGTAAACGGCTTTTCTCCCGCGGTTTGAATACGGATGTTGCCGTAGCGGAGAAATGTCGCAAGCATCCCCGGCACCTCGACGGTTACGTCCTCTACGCGGTCGAGCATAAATTCCGACACCTCGCGATAAAAAAGACTTTTTTGATCGATATCAATGACGCGCTCGGTGGTAATGATCCACGAATCAAGATAATAATTAATCCAGATTATAAAAATCATCAACAAAATAATCATGAGATACACAACAAAAAAGAAAAGCGCCGGCCCCACCAGTTCACCCGTAAGAAAATCCATACTTATTAAAACGGGAATGATAATAAGCGAAAACAAAAATATAAAAATAATGGTTGCAATTTTTGCAACCACCACGATCCAGTGGCGGTGAAGGACAATGAGTATTTTTTCATTCGGACGCAGAGAAATCATAAAATTTAAGGTGGATGAATTAAAACATCAACGGGAGGGTAAAAAATAATCCGAGCGACACAACGCTCAATACTGCCACAGAGGCAAGAAAAATATCGGTGACCCACGACGAGGGATCGCGAGGAAGGATGTATTCGCGGGCGTGCCAATGAATTGACCAGACAAAAAACCAATACCCGCCCATAAATAAAAGATAAACGAGCAATGCCACCCAAAAACTCATGATTCTATGGTAGCTCAAAGCTTTCTATTGCGCTATTGACAAATCTTATTATTCTGTGGTACAAGAAACACAGGACAGAATGCCCCAATCCCATAAGAAAAAAGCAGGAAGGAGGTGAAAGAATGAAAAAGAGATGTGCACATTGCCACCACCCGGTAGGAGGTGGCGGCGACCGGCATGGGAAATTTGCTTGCCCACCTTTGTACAAAGGTGGTGGGAGCG
>DATDWI010000070.1:0-6423 GCA_036517415.1 Minisyncoccota bacterium | reverse complement strand
CAAAAATTGCTCTGGGGTTATCACCTCGACTTTCATAATCGGCTCGAGAATAATGGGGGTAGCGCGTTTTGCCGCTTCTTGAAACGCAATGGACCCCGCGATCTTAAACGCCGCTTCCGAAGAATCAACCTCGTGGTATGAACCGTCGTAAAGCTCTACACCAACATCAATAAACGGATATCCAGCCACCACCCCTTTGTCGAGGGCCTCCTTGACTCCCTTTTCTACCGCAGGAATAAATTCTTGCGGGATCACGCCGCCCTTTATAGCATTGACAAATTCAAACCCTTCGCCCCGCGCGCGCGGTTCCACCCGAAGCCGCACATGGCCGTACTGGCCGCGGCCGCCTGATTGACGAATATATTTTCCTTCCGCCTCCGCGGCTTTTTTGATTGTTTCTTTGTATGCCACCTGGGGACGGCCGACATTTGCTTCTACTTTAAATTCGCGCTTCATCCGATCTACGATAATCTCCAAATGCAGTTCGCCCATACCGGAAATAATCGTTTCCATTGTTTCTTCGTCTCCCTTGATACGAAACGTGGGGTCTTCGTCCGCCAAGCGCCGGAGTGCTATGCCCATGCGCTCTTGGTCTGCTTTCGTTTTTGGCTCAATGCGAAGAGAAACCACCGGTTCGGGAAATATAATTTGCTCTAGCAGAATAGGATGTTCGGGGTCACAGAGCGTATCGCCGGTCTTGGTATTTTTAAGGCCGACGATCGCGCCGATGCCGCCGACAAAAACCTCTTTTACTTCTTCGCGGTGATTTGCGTGCATGCGCAGAATACGCCCGACGCGCTCTTTTTCGTCGCGCGTGGCATTGAGTACATACGATCCGGAGTTCAGCTTCCCCGAGTAAACCCGAAAATAGGTGAGCTGGCCTACATACGGATCGCTTTGCAGCTTAAATGCGAGCGCCGCAAACGGTTCTTCATCGCGAGGATGGCGAAGAATTTTCTCTCCGGTTTTGAGGTCTATGCCTTCTGCCGGCGAGACATCAACAGGGCTCGGCAAATAATCAATCACGCCGTCGAGCAGTATCTGCACGCCTTTGTTTTTGAGCGCGGAGCCGCAAAAAACCGGCACAAGCTTGTAGCTGATGGTCGCTGCTCGAAGCGCCTTTCTCAATATGTCAGTTGAAAATTCTTTTCCTTCAAGATACTGCCCCAAAAGCGTCTCGTCGTGCTCTACGATTTTTTCTATCATTGCGTGGCGTTTTCTTTCCGCTTCTTGCTGATGGGATGAGGGAATTTCGTGCTCAACAATGTTTTCTCCGTGCTCTCCTTCAAAAACAATATACTTCATCCGCATCAGATCAATAATACCCGTAAGATCGGACTCAAGCCCCACAGGAATGGTAACAGCGACCGCGTTTGGCGTAAGGCGTTCAACGATTGATTGAAAACTTTTTTCAAAACTCGCCCCCATCCGGTCAAGTTTGTTAATAAAACAAATACGCGGCACGTTGTATTTATCCGCCTGCCGCCACACCGTCTCGGACTGTGGCTCTACGCCCGCAACCCCATCAAACACCACCACGCCGCCATCAAGCACCCGGAGCGACCGTTCTACTTCAACTGTAAAATCAACGTGGCCCGGCGTATCAATAATATTGATACGATGCTCGTCACCACCATATGTCGGGGTCCAAAAACACGTTGTCGCGGCAGATGTAATGGTGATCCCTCGCTCACGCTCCTGCTCCATCCAATCCATAATCGCCTCTCCTTCATGCACTTCGCCGATTTTATGCGAAACGCCGGTGTAAAAAAGAACCCGTTCGCTCACGGTTGTCTTCCCGGCATCGATATGGGCAATAATGCCAATATCGCGAATTTTCTCGATAGGATAGTCGTTCATGATAGTTTATCGTTGATAGTCCATAGTTTATAGTTTTTTAAAAATTGCTAGAACGTATATTTTGTAAATTAACTACATGGACCAACGCATGTATAAGCCTTATGTAAAATAGACGCAATAAAAATTGTTATTATACATGGAATAATCATCGCTACAATAGCAAGAAATTTTCCTCTTTCTCCTGAACTTTTTAGTTTTCTGTAAGTAAATAATCCCCCCAAGAAAACTCCGAACAGTGGTGCTACGATGAAAAAACGTAATAAGTAATCAACAATATTAAACCGCCAGACCCACCATATGCTAGCCGTCCATCCAATGAGAATAGCAAATATAGAATAGAACCCTGCCAAGATCAAACTAAATACAAACCACATTACTGCATAAGAGTCGATTGAGAATCTTTGATACATACAAAATTTAGCTTTATGAATTCCTTAATTTATTTAACATCTTCATAATTTCGTTTATATCGTTCTCTAAAATAACCATTTTGTCTTTTAAATGAGGAAATAATTCTTTGGAGATTTCTAGTTGAGTCTCTGTTTCTGCTCCGGAGCCATATGCTATCGCGTAAAATTGATGTTGATCCTTTGGCGTGTTTCTTTTTGAGCCCTCTGCAATGTTTGATGGAATTGAGACGGCGGCTCTACGCAATTGACTGGTAAGGCCAAATATTTCTGATTTAGGAAATTCTTCGGTAAGTTTATAAATATCCACGCAAAATTTCTTTGACTTTTGCCATACAATTAAATCTCTATATCCGCTTCCCATAAACTATGGACTAATGACTACAAACTATAAACTAATTAGTTACCAAGCGAAGTGTGCAAACGCGCGGTTTGCCTCTGCCATGCGATGAGTGTCTTGTTTTTTCTTAATAGCGGCGCCCTCGTTTTTGGCAGCAAGCAAAATCTCTTCCGCTAATCGATCGGCCATGGGTTTTCCTTTTTTGGCGCGCGCGGCTCCGATAATCCATCGGAGCGAAAGAGAAAGGCGGCGATCTGCGGAAACCTCACGCGGTATTTGATACGTAGCGCCTCCCACGCGGCGCGGGCGCACCTCAATGGCCGGCGATGCATTTTTAATCGCCGTATCCAAAACAGCCAATACGTCTTCTCCTTTGCGCGCTTTGGCAATTTCATCAAATGTTTTTTGCATTACCCGGCGCGCGGTGGATTTTTTTCCGTCAAACATAATATAGTTGGTTATTTTTTCAACCAACAATGATTGGTACATCGGGTCTGGCTTTGTGTTTTGCTTTTTGTGTCGTTTCCGTCGCATAGAAACTACTTAGGTCTCTTCGCCCCATATTTTGACCGTTGCTGTTTTCTGCCTTCTACGCCCGTAGTATCAAGCACTCCGCGCACAATATGATAGCGCACGCCCGGCAAGTCCTTGACTCTGCCGCCGCGAACCAATACGACCGAGTGTTCCTGCAATGCGTGCCCCTCGCCGGGAATATACGCCGTTACCTCCATGCCATTCGTCAATCGCACTCTAGCAACCTTGCGGAGCGCCGAGTTGGGCTTTTTGGGCGTCATGGTTTTGACCGCCAAGCACACGCCGCGCTTAAACGGCGCAGGATACACGCGCGGCGCATTGCGCAAAACGTTGAATCCTCGCCGCAAGGCCACGGCTTTTGGCTTATACTGCATCTTTGTTCTGCCCTTGCGGACAAGTTGACAAATCGTCGGCATAATATAAAGAAGATTATCATGCCCGCTCCGCTACGTCAATGTTTATTTATTTGTGATTGGCAAAAAAGAAAGCCCGCTATGAGCGGGTCTATATATTGTGGCGTTGTGCGACTCTATTATATTTTTGATTTTTGACGTGTTGTAACATCGGACTTAGAAAGGTCGTGAACAAAGTCCTTGAGAGCCGCGGCTATTCCACGAAACGCCGCAACAACACTCGCTGCGATCAAAATAAGAGCAAGTCCTTCTATTCGTATCGCGTATGGCAAATTACCATAATATGAAACGGCGATGCCAAGAAATGCTAAAAAAATACCGAAAGCCATAGTCCAATCAGCAAGCATTCCGAGGGCTCTTATTTTTGTAGGAGCGCTGTATTCCATCTTTTTTTTCTTTCTGTGCTTCTCTAATTGTAAGATACCGCTTAATCGATATGCTGTCAAATCAATCAACTGTGTAATAAGCGCGGCAAAACATAATGCGACTCTCGGTAATAGTTATACACACAAGCTGTTGACATTTGAGGCAATGGGAGTACAATACGAACAAAGGTAGAGTTCGTAATAATTTATGGGCTCGCTACTTGTCAGCAAAAACTTCCGGGAACCCGGAAGTTTTTGCTTTTTACAAAAATCATGCTACATTCGTTTTGTGGATCCGGGCCCGTAGTTTATTAAGTAGAACTCTACCCTCGACAAGTAGCAAAGCGGGTGCAAGTCCCGCCGGGTCCACATCAAAATCACCCCGACAATTGTCGGGGTGATTTTGATTAAGTACTGTAAATATTTTGGAGGTTTTGTTAACGCATGCTATTAACGAAAGACTGGGCCTTGTGCTAGGACTAATGTTAGAAAACAAACAAAACAAGAAAGGACTACGAGAAGATGGCAAAATACACCATTGAATTCGAGCAATAGGCCTTATAAGATATAAGGAAACTCGATATATTAATCTATAAGTTTGCAGGATTGAGCGAGCTTAAATTTTGCAGAAGCACAGGGACCGCTCTGTGTTTTTTTTGGTTTTTGGTTAATCGCGCACTGATAATGATTGTTAATATCGAGAATTTCGATAACATCTCGTTCGCGAAAAATAAAAGATGGCTTTCATGCTCGAAAGTACGAAGAGCGCTGCAGCCCCTTCTCAATGCTTTTGAGAAAACGGATGTTATATCTTTTGGTGTCTCGCAAAGCTCGAACTATTTCTTTTCCACTTCGGGTAGGAGGTGACGAGAAAAAATCTTTATCAAAAACCTGCCGCAGATACTCATATCGCAATTTAGCATCAATAAGTTCCTTATATTGTTTTGTGGGGATGATAACAGTAATCATGTTGGCTATAATAGCATAACGAATGTGTGCGTCAATAAAACCCGGAGCCGGTGATGAGGCCGAAAAGCAGCATAACGGGGCGAATGATGATGGAACTAAAGAAATGCGGAACGAGCAAAAATAAAAATAAAATCAGCAATATGCCGTATTGCTCAAGGAGAGCAACGACATACATCCATCCGCGGGGCAAAAGCAAAAATAATACTTTTGATCCATCAAGCGGCGGAATGGGAATCATGTTAAATATCGCGAGCGCAAGATTTAAAAACACGATACCAGTTGCAATGCCAAAAAACGTAGCATCCAAAAACGAAAGCGTAGCGATATCGCGAAAGCGTATCATGAGCCCAAAAAACAAAGCAACCACGATATTGCTTGCGGGCCCCGCCACACCAACCAAAAACGGCCCCCACCGCTGATTGCGCAAATAGAGAGGATTGTACGGAACTGGTTTCGCCCATCCGATGCCAATGAAAATCGGGAGCACAATCGATCCGATAAAATCAATGTGGGGCAACGGATTGAGCGTAAGCCGCCCCGCGTCTTTTGCCGTTGGGTCCCCCAGGACATACGCCACCGCTCCATGAGAAACCTCGTGAATCACCACTGAAAAAACCAGGATAAGAACGCGGAAAACGATAGCGCCTATGTCTTGATCGATTAAAAAATCCATGCTACTCTTATCCAGTGATAAGTTATTAGTGATAAGTGATAAGTGATAAGAAAAAATGGCTCGTTCATGTCCGCTCTGCGGAAAAACATCAATAATAATGGGAACGCGCGTACTCCTTCGTGGTAAGTATAACCCAACCAAGCGTTCCCGAAAATACCCCAATCTCCAATGGGCATCCTTGCCAAAAGACGGTGCGCTACGCGCCCGCTATAGCAAAAACCGCATCAAAATCTGCACTAAATGCATGAGGAGCAAAAAACACCTCGTGTGAGAAAACAGTTGTGCACAGTTCCCCTTTTTAAGAAAGCGCGCGAGCGCCTTTTGTGGTACACTAAATATATAAGTAAGCCCGTCGGGGCTCTATTATTGGCTTTATAATTTTAACTTATGTCAGAAACAATCTTCGGTCTGCCGACAGCAATTTTCTTTATGTATGGCGCTGCGTTGTTTTATTTTCTGGGGATTATCGCAACATGGAAATCATATCGAGCAGAGCAAAATGAACTTATGGGAGCATTTATGGCTTTTCTATTTAGCATGGGTCTTGCTCTTTTTCTTATGGGGTCGGCAGAGTATCTCGCGCAACCAATGCTCGGCGCCGCGGGCACCCTTGCCATTCTTATTGGTTCGGTGATCATGTTGCGCTTCCCGCTCTCGCTTATACAGCAACCGTTGCAATCCTTTCTGTTCTATCTTTCTATGGTTGTAGCAATTGTGTTTTTTGTTATCATGATGGCAACGAGAGTTGGGCAAACATATATGATGCCGATGATTATGTGGTTTATGATTGCGGTAAATGGCATCGTGGTTTCCTTTTTCGTTATTTACGCGGGCCTGAAAGCAAAAGAACGGTGGTTTAAAG
>DATDWI010000069.1:0-19547 GCA_036517415.1 Minisyncoccota bacterium | reverse complement strand
CGCCAAAAATATCACCCGCTGATCCTCCCAATGGCCCGCCGCCACCTCCGCCGCTCTGTGAATCATCGTGCGAAACAGGCGGTGTTTCCTCTTCCTCTTCTTCTGGAATCTGCGCGTTGCCAAACGCAAGCCCCTCAAATTGCTGACCACTTACTTCAACAAAAACATCAAAGAATGACAAGAGATCAAAGTCGGGATCTCCGATACGGTAGGTAATATCAAAGAAAGAATCTACATGCGGCGCCGGATTGGTTGTCTTCCAATCATCGCGCCGTTCTTCAAAAACCTTATATTCTCCCGGAGGAACACCGGAGAACAAAAACCCGCCACCCGAACCGGTAAGAGAAAGTTCGACGATCTCAATAGGAATTTGTCCTCCCTCGTTTACGGGCCCAGTTACGCGGCCAAGCGCGATGGCCCATCCCTCAATGCCTTGTTCTTCGTGATCCCGCACGCCATCTCCATTTTCATCGTGCCATTTAAAGCCCGTAATGGTAGTTTGCGGCTGCTCGTCATCGCCATAACCATACCCGTAGCCATAACCATAACCACGATCAATGAGCGGACGAGCAAGGGCAATATTCGAATATACTATACCTCCGGCTAAAAGCAAAGCAATCATAGCAACGACTATGACCCTTTGTTGATCCATAAACCCTGCCGATATAGTGTTTTTCATATATATTTACAATTTATCATGCCGTGTTAATATTGTCAATACCCTAGTATATATGAACACAAATACAGAGTCAAGAGCCCAGGTTATACACATCCTGTTGGGCGCAATGGTGCTGATTGGCCTTTTTTTTAGATTGGTTGATTTGGGCGCTCAATCTTTGTGGATAGACGAGGGCTTTTCCATAAACGCGGCGCAGGCAATTATTGCCCACGGCTACCCCATGCTTGATTCGGGCAAAATATATACGAGCTCCCCGCTCAACGCTTATGGTATTGCGGGAGCGATACAAGTTCTTGGATTTGATCCTTTCAACCCGTGGACTGCGCGATTGCCATCAGCCGTGTTCGGCATCGGAGTCATTGCGCTTATGTATTTCTTTGCGCTGCGCATTTTTCAAAATAAATATTTTGCGCTCTTGGCAGCAACGCTGATTGCTTTTTCTTATTGGGAAATAGATTGGTCTCGCCAAGCGCGCGGATACATCGAGCTTCAGTTTTTTATGCTACTGGCGCTTTGGCAATTTTGGAAATGGCTGGAATATTATACGTTGAAGAATCTCGCCGCATCGGCCCTTGCATACGCCGCTGCATATGCAAGCCATGGGATAGCGGTGATTTTCGCTCCGGCATTCGCCGTAACATTCCTCGCGCACTACATTCTCAATCCGCAGCAAAAAATAAAGGCCTATCAACTCGTTATCGGCACGGGAAGCATAGCGCTTCTGGGAGCAATAATCATTGCCCCGAAACTTTGGGGATCGACGCTATATGATTTCAGCGCTTCTTATATAAGGTTCCTGTTCGGAGATCTTAGGATAATCACATTAGTCGGCATCGTGGGGATTATATTAGGAATTTTCGACAAAAAACACTTTTGGCCAGTGATATTTTTAGCCATATTTTTATTATTCCCTCTGGTGGTTGTTATGTTTTATGCGTCCACAACCCAACTACGATATCTTTTTCCAATGTTCCCCTTCTTGACCATACTTGCGCTGTACGCGATCTCGAGAGCCACTGATTTGGTATTCAATATGTTAAGGTTCAATGAAGCACGAAACTCATCGAATACGTTGTTTGTTTGGTCAATCATTGTAGTAGTTGCTATGCTGATGTTTTGGGGCCAGCTGGTATTCCGGCCGCAGAACTTCTATCAATCGGAGTTTGATTCCCCTCGCCCAGACTTCAAGGCCGCATACGCTCTCATAGCTGAGCAAAAACAGGCAACCGACATCGTTATCTCCCCATACGCGCATTTAACTAAAATCTATTTAGGAGAGAAAGGCATGTGGCTGCCGATTAGTTTGACGGGCAAACAAAGCGAACTGAAAAAAACAATCATAGATGGGAAAATTGACTATTATGTCGGCGCCCCGATCGTAGAAAACACCGAACATTTACAATCAATCATCGAACAGCAAAACGGATACATGATCATTGACGGGATGGCAAAAATACGGCTCGGCGCGCAAGCGTTCATCATTGCCAACCATCCAAACGTAACTGAAATTTTTCATTCTGGCAGCGCGCGGCTTAACCAAATATGGGTTTATAAATTTTGACCATGCGAAACGCTTTTTTAAATTGGATTGTTCTTATGCTTGGTGTGCTGGGTCTTGGGTATTTGATTATTGTTCAAAGCGGGGACTTTATAGCACAAATGTTTGGCATTGGGGTTGTGTCGCTTGCTATTTTTTATTTTGTGCACTTTGAAAAAGAATGGGTAAAAAAAATACAACAAAACGCCGCGTCATTGATTGCCTTCAGCCCCTTGTATCAATATTCCGATAAGAATCGTGAACAAAAAGAGGCAAAATACATACGCGCGGAGAAAATATGTCATGGCCTAGCTCTCACTATTATCGTAACAATATCTGCGATTGCGCTTTTTTATAATTTAGGAGGGAGGGATTTCTGGGAAGACGAACACCAGGTCATCTCTGCCGCTGCAGGATATTACCACGCGGGAGAATTTGTTAGGTGGAATTGGATTAAAAAGGATGTCGTTTGCGCAGACCGAACCAGTGAATGCGTGTACGACAGAGCATGGCCGCACTCGTGGCTCATTGCTCAATCATATAAACTCTTCGGTATTTCCGAGTGGTCGTCCCGCGTTGTCTCGGCATTATTTATGCTGCTTACGACAAGCGGCGTATATTTTTTTGCAAAATTTTTTACGGAAAACAAACATGTTGCCTTGGTATCGGCGTTCGCTGTTGCCATCCATCCCAACCTGGTCATTATCGGCCGCTATACCCGAATGTATGCTCTCCTTATTCCGCTATTTTTGTTGCTTGCGTATCTTATCTTTAAAGCCATGTCACGCAAAATCCACTACGGATACGCTTTGGGCGCGGCGGCAATTTTGGCTATCGGATATCTCATTCATATCAATATCCTTATTGTGCTTCCGGCTGCGTTTTTGTTTGTGGTGTACCTGGCCGCAACAACTCAAAAAAAAGAGCACATCGCCTTGTCTCTTTTAGGAATACTGGGGCTTGCTGCCCTATGCGGCATGGCAGTATTTACCTCGTGGCTTGATACTATAATTGGATTTTTGTCGTTTTTTGGAAGAAACAACACGATATACTTTGAATATATCGCTGGCTTCCCGTTCCCGGCGAAATTTGGGTTTGCCATAACGGCATTGGGATTCGTCGGCGCAATCCTTTTTTGTAACAATAAAACATTAAAACACAAATTGATGTATCTCTATTTCATTTTATTTTTTTCGTTTTTCTTTTTTGTGTACATTGGGGATAGGTATGCGAGCTTTGTGTACACATCGCCCATCACGGTTGTGTTTATCGTTCTTGCTGTAAACAGCTACCTTTTGTTCGTTGATCGCGTCAAAATACGCGTCCTTAAAATATTATTTATAGCGGTGCTGCTCATAAACCCCGCGTATGTGTTTTATGAACATAGATCGAAAATATATGAAGGCGAGGGCTTTGGTAAACTGTCAACCGCGTACGCCAGCATAGCAGAAAATATAAAGCCGGGGGAAGTGCTTTTTGGACAGTATGTGCGGGACTATTACTTGCAAAGCATCGACCCGCAAACGCCCATGATCAGTATGCGAAGCAATCAAACATATGCATACGAAACATTCTTGCAAGATATTGCGCGCTATGAATCGGGGTGGATTGCGTGGGAAACCAGAAAAAGTTACCACATACAACCTCTTATCAGGAACTACATAAAAACCAACTTCACAAAAATTCACGGCGACGGAGTAGATGATACGAGAATTGAGGTTTATTATTTTACCAAACAAAATATCAAATAACATGATTGATGCGCTGAAACATAATTTAATGGAAGGCAGGATTTTTATGGGCTTTGCTGCGCTGCGCGCCGCGGGCCATGTCCTCATGGCGCTCGTTCCTATCATCATTGCGCGGTTTTTTACACCGGAGATATTTGGAATATATTCACTGAGCATAATGATCGTGTACTTTTTTACGGCGCTGCTGATCAGCTCTTCCAACGCGCCATTTGTCATATACGCAAGACAAGAGTTGCGAGAAAGCGGAAAAATAAACAAAGCGTTCACCGCGCGTATGCTATTTTTGGCATCGGCGGTAATTATGTTTTTCATTTTGTCTATGCTGCTGTTACATCCGCTCACCAGGTTTGCCTCCATAACAAAAGGGCAATTTATGTTTTTGTTTGCTGCGTACGCGGGATTAGGAATTAAATACTCGTTTGAGACGATGCTGCTGGCGCTCAATAAGCGTACTGCGCACGCGCTGTTCGGGTTGGCAACGGGGATCACGTCGGTGCTGTATATAGTCCTTGCGTATTTTCTTTCCGCGCTCACGCTCGAGAATATCTTTTTGATGTTTTTTATATCGCCATTGCTTGCGATGCCATTTTTTATTACGCGGATTGATGTTACCAAAATATTCCCCATGGCATTGGACCGAGAGCTTCTCAAAAACATGCTGCGCTATACACGATGGGTTATGCTTGGCGGCACGGCTGTGTATTTTATCAACTGGGGAGACAATCTCGTTTTGCGCTATTTTGTTTCTCTCGAAGAAGTCGGCATGTATAACCTGGGATATCAGGTTTTCAAAGGGATGATTATGCTCGTCGGTTCCATAAAATTATATTTCCTTCCGTTCATCGCCGAGCATATCGAAAACCAGCACAAAATCCGCAATTATCTCTACCATAAACGCCCGAGAATCATGCTTCTGGGGGCGCTCGGCATTGTTGCGCTGTTCTTTTCCCTCCCCTCTATTTTTACCGCGCTCTACGGAAACTCGTACCGAGAATCGGCGCTCGTTGCGCAAATATTGACGATCCCGCTTATTTTTATACTATATCAATCGTTTTATATGCCTCTCTTTGAAACAATGAAAAAATTCAAATTTACCCAAAGCATGAATGTTTTGTTGGTCACCGTAAATATTGCCTTAGATATCATATTGGTAATGTATGTCGGCGTTTTGGGCGCCGCAATCGCTACCGCGATTACCTACATACTATCCGGAGTACTATATGAAATATATTTTATAAAATACGTACACAGAAACCTCGTTGGAGACTCATTCCCAACAAGATAAACTTCTCCCTAGCAATTGTTCCAAGTTCAATCTGTCTCCCTTATAAAAATCGCGTATTTTGTTTTTTAATTGCTGATCGATTTTTTCAAATTTTGTTTTTTTTAAATTTATTTTCTTCATGAATTTATGGAAACCTAACTTCATAATAATATCCACAAAACGCCCCAAACCAAGTTTAATCATAAGTAACCGAATTTGGTGCATTCCTGCCATAACAAAGCGAGCCCTCACGTGCGCGGCCTCATTCACCACCTTGTGCAACAAATCTGCGGGCTCAAAAAAAGGATCAACTCCCAAAAAGGAATACAAATTTTTTATAGTGGACCGTGGGTCAGCAACCACCTCCTCGTAAATAAGAATTTTAATATTCTCTTTTGGAAACAGCCGAAAATATCGGCCAAGCTGTTCTGAGTACATTCCGCATCTGACAATAAATTCATCTTCTTTCAAAATTTCTTCCAAAGGCCGACTTTCTTCTTTCCGCATAAATCTGCGGTAGCGATAATCCGAGATCATCCGATCAATGGGATTACGCAATACCGCAATCAACTTGACATTCGGGAAATGAGAAAAAATTTTCGCGGCTGAATTTTCATCAACCATATAATTAACTGAAAACTCTCCTTGTATCTTGTTTGGCACGCAATGTTTAAAAAATAAAGAGTACTCTTGAATATTGTTTCCCTGATAACGCAAAAGGCGATTATGCACAAACGGCTGCTCGCCGCAGAAAAACGACGTTTCCTTGAAAACAGACATGCAAATTTGAGGATGTGCGGCTAATATCTCGGCAACCCACGAAGTGCCGGATTTTGGAGCCCCAATGCCAATAAAATCTATTACAAACTTTTCTTTATCCATAAAATTTTTTCTTTTTAAGAACCAAATGATACGCGCTATATTTGATTATCTCTCGCTGTGCAAAAAACTTTTCTATTATATCATATCGATCTCTGCCAAAATAAAAATACAGCAGCTGCTTTAAAAAATTAAATTTATCAAAATTTTTCTCATAAATGTGTGCGTCGGCGAAATCAATTAAATAAAAAAGGCCGTTAACCACAAAAACATTAGACGGATTCAAATCGCCATGAATAAGACATCGGTTAGCGGGGAACGCGCCATATAACTTATCAAGTTCATTCGTTATGGCACTATACATTGGCAGTAAATCATTCTTTTTTATTTTTCCGGTGTTTATTTGCATTAAAAGTGTAGGCGCTTTGATAAACTCGATTTCCGCCGTTACTTCGCTTATTTTTTTATATAAAGGGATTCGTATTAATTCACGAGCGTCTCCATATTGAGAAACAAATTCTAGTTCCGTGTCTAAAATGTTTTTGTTTGGATATTCCTTTATAATGACGAGGTTGTTATTTGCATTCCGCCGCAGCATAATATCAGTTGCAGTTTTAAATCTGCCCCCCTTCCCCGTGAACGTAACAAAATCTTTTTCTGAAATCTTTTGAGGTAAAATTTTATTTATCCTTAACGCGCAAGCCGTATAAATTATAAGGTGGAGGATTGGATTGATTAATTTAATAAACTTTCTTACAAATGTGCCTGCGGGCGGGAAAAGAAGAATGTAATCGTAAAACAACAAAATAGATTCGGCGTCATTTTTTATAAGATGTTTTTTGAAAGACAAATAATTCATTTTGAAAAAAAATATTTCTTGGCCAGCGCGTAAACGAAACCAAGTGCTTTAAATTTCTCGCCAATCCAAAACATAAAAAAATATTTTGCTTTGCTGAAGCTTTTGATATCAAAAGGGCCAAGAGCATTATGCCAAGTGGCGCGGAACAATCTTGTGAGCGGCTTTTGTTTTTCGCCCCATAAAAGACTCTTATGTGCTGCCACTCCGTTAGCTCGCCGACGCTGCTCTCTATAAAGAGCAGCGATCCCAATACCGCGATTAAATTGATAGCGCATATACCCCCAAAAGTTTACTCGCTTGAGATGGATAACGTAGACCGGAATGAAAACTAATTTAGCTCCGTAGCGGCGGAGTCTCCAGGACAGTTCCCCGTCCTCCCCGCCCTTAGCTCCTTGGAAAAATTCATTAAATACGTAACCATCTCTAGCCACGCAGAGACCCAGTGACGATTTTCTATACATCACGTTGCCGCCCGTACCGACCAATCCGCTACGATCCTCTTGTTCGGTGCTCGGAATTTGACGGCGCATCCGCACCTCATGCAAAAACGGATCGTTTTCCTGATATGTCCCGCCTGCTCCTGCTGCGTTGTAGCGGTCAATGGCGCTCACAAGCTCTGCTATCCAATCCGGAGGCGGAACGCAATCGTCATCAATAAACGCGATCAAATCACCTCCGGAGCGCTTGATTCCTTCGTTCCTTGCCCAGCTTACGCCGTGCCGCTCTGTATCCTCTACAATAATGATTTCATCAGGAGGACGCGTTTGGCGCAAGAGCGCCTCTTGCGTTTGAGAAAGCGTGGGGCGGCCAACGGTAGGCACAACAACCGATACTGTGTGCGCGTCTTTTCTGTTTTTTGCCGGCGGACGTTGTATGATTATTTCCCTTGCTTCAGCACTTCGAAGAAGTTTTTCGTAGAGAGCGATATGCTCGTCTATCGCTTTTTTCTTGCCGTACGTCTCAAGTACATACGCGTGTGCGCTTTCTCCTTTTTCGCGCCATCGGTCATTCTCCAGAAGAGATGCCAACCCTTCGGCAAAATTATCTTTCGTTACCGCAAAACCAAATTTGGACGCAAAACCGTCCGGGTCTACGTGGCTTAAAATAGCGCATCCTCTTCCTGCGGCCTCAATGATGGTTAGCGGCAGCGCTTCGCGCGAAGCGGTGTTGACCATAATCCATGATTGATTGTAAATTTCGTAAAGCTCTTTGCCATCAAATTTATCCAAATATCCGAACATGTTCATATTACTGTATTTTGAAGCCATTTTCAGCAATCTTTCCTGCCGAGCACCTTCTTCTGCCTTTCCCACCATAAGAAACGAAACATGAGGAAATTTTCCGGCAAGTCCAATGAACAATTCCGGTCTTTTTCTCCCATCAAGCCGTCCAACAAAACATACCGTTGGCGTCAGGGCCTTTTCCGGAACGGTCTCGGGGACGTCTTCAATATTAGGAAGAAAAACCGGTGGCATTTTTAAGCCGTACATCCTTTCTGTTTTTGCCTTTATCCAATGCGCCGCGTACGCAACCTTGTCTGCTCTTTTTATAGTCCATTTTATTATCGGGCCCTCTTCAAAGATAAGCAGTGGAACGTTTCTCAATTTCCTTTTCCACGTTGCATCTCTAAATTCAAGCCACCAATCACTTACATCCCTTGGATCTCGGCATGTTACCACGTGCTTTTTATGAGGCTCGCCGATCATTGCGGCGGTTGACATCAAATTGGGAGCTTGGCTGTGATAAATGTCGGCATTGATGTTCTTATAGGTAGAAGGGCGAATCGCCTCCAGCTTGGACAATCGCATAATGGTAAAACCGTCTATGCGTTCCTCTTTTTTTTGCCCCGTTCTTTTGAGCGTTGCGACGACAACATCAATGCTGCGTTCCGCAAGAGAACGCGCGAGTTGTTTTGTCATGCTTCCAAAACCGCCCGTCTTTCCCGGACCAAGAATTTGGCTTGATATAATGCAAATTCTTAACAGGTCGTGCGCAGAACGAGTTTCGTTGATAAAATTCAAAATATTTGTTGCTCTATCCTCCCAAGAATACACTTCTGCGCGCGATGCGCTTGCAGTTGCACTGATAAGCAAGTCCTCGTGTTCCGCGAGGGAGTCGATCGCGCGCGCTAAATCAATCGGGTCATCTGGTTTAAAAAATATGAATTGATCTTCATTAACAACGTTTCGAATTGAAGGCATGTCAGGGCATAAAATTGGTAATCCCATGGCTCGGTATTCGTACAGTTTCAACGGCGAAGTGTATCGGACGCTTTCTAATACATTTTTATTGCTGATAAGAGCAATTTTTGCTTTGGATAAATATGGGATAACTTCACGTTGTGCCATTCGTGGCAAAATCTTTATTTGAGGATACCGTATGCCCTCCCGACGGATAAACTCCTTACACTGGAGAACCTCGTCGCTGGTACCACCAACAAGATATAGCCAGAACTTTCTGGATTTCACATATTTCAACGCTTCCAGCGCAACATCGAGACCCTTCCAGTCAAGAAACGAGCCGCTATATATAATAATATCCTCTTTGTGTCCTTGTGTTGGTTTAAATATACTTTTATTGACTCCATTGGATTGCAATAAAATAGTGGCGGGATTAATGCCAAACAACGTTCCAAGATCTTCGGCGATGCCGGGACTGATCGCCACAATTTTCGCTGGCACATGAATTGCTTTCTGCTCGCGTTTGTGAGATATTCGTTTTTTCTTTGAATAAAAAACTTTACTATATATTCTGTGCGACTCGAAAACAATATTGCTCGGCCGAAATCGCTTCGGCAAATACGAGAGAAACATGATAAAGAAAAAATCGCGAGAATACACGAAATGAAATGTATGAAACAGCAAATAGACCAGTGCTGCGGCAGAAAAAACGACCCGACTGATAAGCTCCGCAAAAAACCATTGCTGCCAAAGCCGTATAGGTAAGCACACAACATTGAATTTTCGCGTAATGGAAAGAGCATCGAGCATCGCATCTAATTGTTTATAATTTACTCGGCCAGTAATAAGAGTTGTCGGGCCTCCGTTTTTTTGAAACACATAAAGCATATTTAAAATTTGATTAAGATGGGCAGTGTTACCATCAAAATTATCAAAATAGACATATGCAATTTTTTGCTGACGCGCATTCATAAAAGTAATCGCTCATAATTGCCGGCAATTGTATTCCAATCAAAATAGTTTATTGCGCGTTCACGGGCTTTTTTCTGAAATTCTTCGCGCAAACGTGAATTATTCATAAGCTCGGCAAGCGCTGCTTTTAACTCCGCGGCATCCTGCGGAGGAATCGTAACGCCGGCGTCGCCGATTGTTTCTCTGCATCCCGATACGTTGGTCGTAACAACCGCGCATCCGGCACTCATGGCCTCCAGCAGCGCAACGCTGGAATTTTCCCGCAACGAGCAAAGGCAATATATTGCGGCGCTCCCCAATAAATTTTTATATTCATCGGAGTCGTTATGGAGCCATCCATGAAAAATAATTTTGGTCTTGGATAATTCTGCTATCGAACGAAGTTCCCGCATCATCGGCCCATCGCCCACAATATGAACTTCGTAGCCGATATTCCCACCGGAAACAGCTTGTATTAAGTATTGAAATCCTTTGCGCGGCAGAAGCCGGCCGGTAGAGACAATAATATTCTTTTTTTGCTTCGGCACAAATTGATCCGGATCAATCCCGTTAGGAATTACCGATAATTTGTTCTCTGTCCCGCTCATGCTTTTAAGAATAAGCTCCCGCAAAAAATGCGATGGCGCAACAATCGCTTTTGCGTTGACGCAAACTGCGCGCAAGAGAGGTTGGAGAAATCGATGGATTGCGGTGAATCTATCCGGATTGTACCCGGGTACATCGCTGCCGTGTGCTGTTAAAATATAGGGGAGTTTGTATTTCTTTTTTGCCCACAGCGCAACGATGCCGGTTGGAACAATAAAATGCGCGTGGCACACATCATAGCGCGCGTCTTTCATGTGTTGCCGTAAAAACCATATCGCCGAAACAACAAATGACGCCATTTCATGAATATGGCAAATTTCTGTTTTCGCTCGGAACGATGGAACACGAAAAATATTTATTTTGGAGACAACTTCGTGCCGCGCAAGACCTCGAAAGCCCATGGTCACGACATCAACGCTGTGACCCCGTGCGACATAGTTCTTTGCAAGCGCAAAGCTTGCCGGACTTGCCCCGCCGCCGAGCGGAGGAAATTCGTAGTTGAGGAATAAAATTCTCATGAGCGATCCGTCGAGCCGGCGCTGTTTCTGATAATTTCAGCAACGCTATAGGGAACATCCTTGGTTGCCGAAAAATAAATCTTGGAGAGTATGTCCGCTAAAAGTCCAAAAACCAAAAACTGTATCCCGATAAGAAATCCGAACATGGATAATTCGGTGAGAAACGTATCGGATAAATCCTGGCCGAGAAATATTTTTTCGTAGACCGCGCGCCCTCCGGACAGTGCCGATACAATAAACAAAAATACGCCAATGCCGCCAAAAAGGTGAAGCGGCCGGGCAGCATACTTCTTCCAAAACCACAAAGAACCCATATCCAGCAGCCCTTTAAACGTACGCGCAAAACCGTATTTGCTGACACCGTTTGCGCGCGGATGATGGCTTACTTCAAGTTCTCCAATCCGATAGCCCTTCATTTTCAATATGGCAGGAATAAAACGGTGCATCTCTCCGTACAAATCGAGGTGTTCAAGAATTGCACGGCGATATATTTTCAGTGAGCATCCGCTGTCATGAATGCCGTCGTTAATCATAAGGTGGCGCAGCACATACGCGCCTCGTGAAAAAAATCGTTTTAATAAAGGATCGCGCCTCGTTTTGCGCCAGCCCGATACAACATCGAGATTGTGTTCTTGGCAATATAAAATGAGACGCGGAATATCGGCAGGATCGTTTTGCAAGTCACCGTCAATGGTAACTACATAGTCCCCGCGCGCTTCTTTAAAGCCAGCGTCCATCGCCGCGGTCTGGCCGAAGTTCTTCCGCAAATTCACAATAGTTAGCGGAGTGAGCTGTTTCATGACGCTCAAGCTGCGATCTGTTGATCCGTCGTTTACAAAAATAATCTTGGCGTCATACCGATATGTTTGTATGACATCAAGGATGCGCCGATGAAGCTCCGCAACATTCGCCTCCTCGTTATATATGGGGGCTACAATGGATAATTTCATGATTAAACTATATCAATATTATTCGCGATTGTCAAGTTTTTACTTTTTGCAACCCCTCAAAAACATTGACCAAATCTTCCGGCATATCTGCTTCAAGCCGTATTCGGCCGCCTGACGACCCGTCCAATGGCGCGGTAAATTCGATTGCTGATGCGTGCAAAAAATGCCGTGTGAGTCCTCCGGGGCACACAAAGCGCTTGCCCGCATAAAGCGCGTCGCACACCAACGGATGATTGATTGCCGCAAAGTGTGAGCGAATCTGATGCGTACGGCCGGTTTTCGGATACGCCTCAATATACGTATATTCGCCGAAACGCTTGAGCGCTTTATATTCGGTGACTGCATCGCGAAGCGCTCCCCGCTGTTTGCCAACCGCAACGCGCCGCAAGGGCGTCTTAGCGCTTCGGCCGATCGGCAAATCAACCACGCCGCGATCTTTTTTTATATCCCCTATAACCAGCGCGCGATATGTTTTTTTAATTTCATGTTTTTTGAACATGCCCTTGAGTGTATCGGCGGCTTTTTCGTTTTTTGCAAAAAGAATAATCCCGGATGTGTTTTTGTCCAATCGGTGCACAATAATAAAATCTGGTCGGCTCCTAATCGCCCAGTCAAATAAAACGCCCGGCGGTTTATTGACCGCCGCTATATCGCGGTCTTCATAAATTATTTCGAGGTTCATTTCGCCCTCGGAGGGATTCGAACCCCCAATAGTTGGTCCGAAGCCAACCGTGATATCCGTTTCACCACGAGGGCATGTGCTTATTTTCCTTTATTTCAAGGCGAAAGTCAATGAGCTATTGACAAATACGTTAAAAAGGAGTATAACAAAGCGTGGGAATGAAAAAGGGTGCTTTTTACAATTTTTAGAACTATTGCCCTTTTTCCTCCCATCAGGATCGCGGACCGCGGTGCCAACCGTCCAACTTTTTGAGGACATACTAAGGCACTCACACAAAAAAGTGGCTCCGCGCTCCTGATGGGAGAACAAACACACCGTGCGGCGTACGGTGTGTTTGTGTTCTTGTTTTTGTAGTTAAAATATGCTTCGATGAAAGAAGGTGTACAGGAAAACACACTATGGTGAAGATTGTTGATATCAATAGCCGAAGAAACTTCCGGGAACAAAGAAAAATAGCCAAAAGATTAAAAACCGCAGATACCAAACAGGAAATGAATGATGATGGAAAAACAACCGTATTTGAAGGGTCACACATAATCACAGAATCAGATATTACGAATATTCCGCGGTTCGCTGAGACAATATTGCGTTTTTTAAAAAAACTTACCGAGCGCGAAAGGGCAAAGCTACAACACCTTGTTGAAAACATTACGCTCGATGCGCGCGTGAAAGATCGTTCATTTACATGCACAATGATGTATTTGCGGGCAAGTTCAGATCCGGAAATTCTGAAGTTATACGGCCGTATGCGAGCCGCGATATTTGTACATAGGCACGTTATGCTACCAGAGTTTTCTTCAAAAGATCTCGTTCGGCCTGTTGTTAAACCTATCCACTAAACCATCACCAGCACGCTGCCCCTTTCGCTGTAAAGCGAGGGGGTTTTATTTTCTCTGCTTGCCATGAAATGCCCGGTGTACCTCTTTTAACTGTTTATCGGTGAAGTGCGTATAAATTTGCGTTGTTGCGATATTCGCGTGCCCCAAGAGCGCCTGGACCGATCGCAGGTCGGCGCCGTTTTGCAGAAGGTCCGTTGCAAACGCGTGCCGAAGCACATGGGGAGTTGCTTTCTTTGCAATACCGGCTTTGATGGCATAGCGACGAACCATGCGCTGGACCGATCGAGGAGTGGTGGAGAACAACCGCTCATCGTCAATTTCTGGCTTGCGTTGTACGTATTCCGTAAGTGCTTTTTTCGCGCGTGTGGAAAGAAAGACAACGCGGATTTTTCCTCCCTTGCCCCGTACAGAAAATTCTCCGCGCGCAATATTTATCGTGTCCGTGCGCAGAGCGCAGAGCTCCGAAATACGAAGTCCCGTGGAGAACAAAAGTTCTAATAGAGCGCGGTCGCGAAGCGATTTTGGAGAATTTCCTTTCGGCGCTTCGAGCAACCGCTCCACATCGGCGTTATCGAGCAAATCGAGTTCGCGTTGGGATGTTTTGGCAAGCTCAATTTTTTCAGGTGCCAAACTATCAATCGTGCGCTTTGCGCAGTATTTTAAAAACGCGCGAAGCGCAATGAGGTGATAGTTTTGTGTTTTGCGACCAAGTGCTAATCGGTTGAGATAGAGCCGATACCTCCGTACACAATCTTCAGTAATATCACTCGGCGCAGAAACCTTGCTAAATTCCACAAACCGCCGCAGGTATCGATCGTAATTTTCAACGGTTTTGAGCGACCTCCCTTTTTCAATTTCAAGATATTCCAAAAACTCACGGCGGAGGTTTTTGATGCTTGTCATACTCATATAATAAAATATTGTGCGACGCCCTGCAATGTGTTATGATAATTGCAGAAGAACAGGGGTTGTTATGTTGAAAAAAAATTATCAGTACACTGTTTTGGTATTCATATGCGGTTTGGTATTCCCCGCCGTCGCTCTTGAGGCGCAAACGAGGATTATGGATGTTCAGGTGTACTACATTTCGCGCGAGGCACAAACCGATCCTCAACTTGAAATATTTGCTCATCGCCTGCTTACAGCCGCGGAAGCAAAAATCAACACTGAAATTCTACCCCCATCAGCGCGCTTGGAATTTCGGATTATCGGGTTTACTCCGTGGGATCCGCCCGACCCCGTTACTTACGAGGTTCGCGGCAAAGGAACGGTAACCGACTACAATGATCTTTTGTCACGTCTTCGATTAACAAGTAGTCGTTTCCCCGCCAACCAATTTTTATTGGCATTAACCCGCGGGTACATTGGTTTCTGGAATGAAAGCAGCAACCGCGCATATGCAGCATTCGGCGCCATTGATCAAAATGACCGTAGTCGTATCCTGCTTGCCGAGTGCGGCAATCGTTCATTGTCTGCCCTGCTCTCGTCTTTTCTTCATGAACTTGGCCACATGGCTGAAGTGCCCGATCGATACGATGACGTCTGTAAAAAGAAAGCGGATATTATGTGCAAAAACACAAACGAGCGAGAGCTGCGGCCAATCTTTAATATCCGATACCGAAAAAGTTTTCACGCATTCATTTGGTTTCTACGAGCCAAAATTCAGTAAAATAATAAACCGCCTGTGCGCGATAGCGCGGGCGGTTATCAAACATCACATAATTGCACCGACAGAGATTCGTGGATTTTTTGAGCAAGTGCGCGGTAATAGGGCTCCACCTGATCAAGCTCGGTAAAGAAACAGGGAAAGTAAATAAAAACAGTTCCGCGTAATTTGAGCATGGCGTTTACACCAACTTCGCTGCCTTCTGCGGTACGGATATCCGTTCTATAGACAATCGCCTTCCCGATTGCCGTAATGGCAACGCCGTATTCTACACACGTCCCGCTATCAGCGTCGGGACCATCAATATTTCCTACATAAACATTTTCTGGATTGAGACAATACGTCCGGCAATCTTCCGCAATTTGGTTCATGTCAAAACGCTGATCATCACGCTGGTCGTCAAAAAACTTTTTCGCCTCTCGTTGCGGGAGAATGACCGTGTGCCCCAACGCTCTCAACTGCTTTTCAAGGAATAAATTATGCAATCGTTCCGCTGCATTAAATAATCTGCCAGCCAGGTAAATTGTCGCCATCGCCCTTTCTCCTCTTGCGTTCTTTCTCAAAGCTAGCACAAGGCACAGCTTGATACAACAGTCAACGGCTGCTTTTTTTAATATTCGCCGCCAGCGTCTCGCCAACAGTTGCGGTAATCATGCGGGTATTAGTATCGCGCGCGATGGTGTCGCGATATTTTTCTACAACGCGCGCGATATCGGCCGGCGCCGCAACGTAAACATCGGCCAACTCTCCCGGCCGGAGTCCCTCTTCTTTACGTTGTGCCTGAATCTCGCGGACTACATCGCGCAATAACCCTTCGTCGCGCAGTTCGTCGGTCAAAACTGTATCAAGCGCAACTTCGGTATCAATTGCAGAATCAAAACATATTTCTTTTATATTTATTTCTTCTTTAATGAGGTTAAGAATCTGCTCATCAGCACTTTTTAATTTTTGATCTTTAATTTTTAATTTTGAAAGCGGTTGCCGTACCTTAATCCACGCTTGCGCGCGCGCCTCGAGGGCAAGCGAAACAACCCTTCGCGCTTCTTTCATATCTTCCAATAATTTTTGATTTTTGATTTTTGATTTTTGATTTTCTGTTGGCCAATCTTCCCAATGCACGCTCCCTTCACCGCCGCCAAGTTCGCGATAAAGTTCTTCTGCAATAAACGGCGCGAATGGCGCAAGAAGCCTTGCCGCCTTAAGCAAAACAGTGCGAAGTGTTTCTTCTGTTTCCTTTCGCGCGGGATCTTCTGGTTCACGCTTTATCACATTGCGAATTCTACGAATATACCATCGAGAAAGGTCCTCCACGACAAATTGCTCGATGTCGCGCGCCGCGCCAACAATATCATAGGAATCCATTGCGCGGGTAATGCCGGCGATAAGCTCATCAAGCCGCGCGAGAATCCATTGATTAATCAAAAGCTGGCAGCTGTACGCGGGGAGCTGGGAGCTATCAGTTTTGTGGTAGGTATCAAAAAATTGATAGCAGTTCCACAAAATCATAAAAAATCGGCGGGAAACGTCTGCGACATCTCCTTCGGAAAAACGTTTTTCGTCCCACGGCTGATTGACAGTAAAAAAATACCATCGAACCGCATCTGCGCCATAGGTCTCGAATAAATGCCACGGATCAATAATGTTGCCTCTCGATTTCGACATTTTTTTGCCATGTTCATCAAGCGCCAACCCCAACGAAACAACGTTTTTGTAGGGAGCCGCGCGCTCCATCAAAACCCCGACCGCAAGAAGCGTATAAAACCATCCTCTGGTCTGGTCAATTGCCTCACAAATATAATCTGCGGGATATGAAATATTCTCCACGGCAAATGGCCAATGCCGAGACGCAAACGGCATGGCACCCGAGTCAAACCACACATCAATCACCTCCGGAACGCGGCGCATCAGCGCGCCGCATGTGCCGCATGATAACATAATCGTATCAATATAGGGTTTGTGAAGATCAAGCGCGCCAAACTCATCGCGCGGAATACCAAGCCATGATATTTGTTCTACTCCGCCCGTGGATATAAAATCATCGCCTCTCTGCTCTTTTTCCAACACCGCCTCTTCATCAAGTACCCCCATTGCAACAGCCCAAAGCATCCATAAAGAGTACTCATGGCCCACGATCAGAATCGTTTTTCCTTGATAGCGATCTTCGATTTCCCGCATCGCCGCATAAATACGCCGCCGCATATCGCGCAATGACTCGCCGCTCGGCGGCGCTTTTTGAAACTTTTCCAATATGTTTTGATAATAGGCGTGGTACTCGGTAGGACGCTTGCCAGAGAAAATTCCGGTGTTAATCTCTTGAAAGCGCGGATCAATCTTGAGAGCCGCGGAAGGAATAGCGAGCTTTTGCGCAATAATATCGGCTGTTTTTTGGGCTCGCAGAAAAGGAGAGGAAAAAATAATATCAACAAACCCGAATTCTTTTTGAATACGCTCTGCGACATGCTCCGCCTCGCGGATTCCTTTTTGAGTAAGATCGTGGCCATTGTGTTCAAGGCGGTCGCTAATAAAATTTTCCGTATTCGACTGCGCCTGCCCATGCCGCACCAGAATATACCGATTGCGCGACGTGATTGATCGTACATGTAATTCATTTATTGAGCCAATAACTTCACGCGCACCGCATCCGCCGGTTGGCAGATCACACTGCCACACCGGCAAAGGCGCGCCCCAATAGCGCTCGCGCGAAAACGCCCAGTCCTTTACTTCGCTGATCCACTCGCCAAATCGCCCATCCTTGAGATACGGCGGATACCAGTTAATCGTCTGGTTTTCCTGTATCAATTGATTGCGCAGAGCGCTCATCTGTATCCACCATGATGGTTTTGCAAAATAAATAACTTTCGAATCGCACCGCCAACAAAACGGATAATCGTGTTCATATTGTTCTTCTTTTAATAACAATCCGCGCGCCTTGAGATCCTCAATAATTTTTTCGTTTGCATTCCAAATATTTTCACCGCGCCACCGAGAAGCCTCGTCTTTGAATATTCCTTCTTCAGTAATCGTGCGAAGGGTCGGCAAATTGTTGTCTTGGCCCGCCCGCATATCGTCTTCTCCAAACGCAGGAGCAATGTGCACAACACCAGTGCCTTCCTCGGTAGAAACAAAATCTGCCGCAATCACACGATATGCTCTTGCGCGCTCATCACTGCTCATGGCGATTTCGTAGAGAGGTTTGTAAGAGAGTCCGGCAAGTTCGCTCCCTTTTTTGGTTTCGATAATCTTGGCGTCCGGAAAAAACTTTTCTGCAAGATTCTTTGCAACCAGAAAGCAATCCGATTGCCTCTTGGCAATCGGATTGCTTGGTACCTCTAAAATAACATACTCCGCCTTCTGATTCACTGCCAAAGCAACATTGCCCGGCAACGTCCATGGCGTTGTGGTCCATGCTAAAAAATACAAATCGGAGCGGTCAGTTCGCCACTTGGCGGTCGGACCGCTAAGTACGAATTTCACCGTGATTGCGTTCTCGGTGATTTTTTTATATCCTTGCGCCAATTCATGGGAAGAAAGTGCTGTCCCGCAGCGCAAACACCACGGCAATACTTTATCCGCCTGATAGAGCAATCCACGCTCGTATATTTTTTTAATAATCGCCCAAAGCGACTCAATATAGGGATTATCCATCGTCACGTATGGGTGCGCCATATCAAGCCAATACCCCATGCGCTCGGTCATCTTTTCCCACTCGGCTTTATACAAAAAAACGTTCTCGCGCGCGGCTTTGACAAACGCCTCAATGCCAATGTTTTCTTCAATTTCGCGTTTCGATTTTACCCCGAGCGCCTTTTCAGCAGCCATTTCCGTAGGCAACCCGTGGGTATCCCAGCCCGCTTGTCGTGGCACATAATATCCGCGCATCGTTTTGTACCGCGCAACGACATCCTTAAATGCACGCGCTAAAACATGATGAATCCCCGGCTTGCCGTTGGCGTACGGCGGACCCTCAAAAAACACGAAGTGTTTTTTGTCTTTGCGTCGCTCGACGCTTTTTTCAAAAATATTATTTTCGCGCCAAAACGCCAAAACGCGCTCTTCAATGTCCGGGAACAACAATGGGCTATTTTTCTTCTCATCCATGCTCTTCATGATAATAAAAAAACAGCCGCCTGTCGACGACTATCTCGTAGTATTCTATTAATGCCGTTCGTTGTTAACATTTGTGCGATCGCAGATTTGTTAACAAGAAAAATGTCTATTAGAGTCCAGCTTCTTCACTTTTCATAAT
>DATDWI010000068.1:0-2095 GCA_036517415.1 Minisyncoccota bacterium | reverse complement strand
ATCCGCGAGCATTGAGAGAATAGCGCCGCCAAGCGGCCACCTGAAAATCGTAAAAGGTATAAACGTGCGATACAGAATAACCAATATCGAAACCCACATGTTTTCATTGTATCGCGCGGTGAAAAGAAAAAGCCAGCTATTTGGTAGCCGGCGTTGTTGCTGTTTTAAGAGGGCTGTATGCCCTGTAGCACCTGCACGATAAAGCGTTTTTCAATGATCGCGGTGATCTTCGGAGGCTCGATGCCGCGCGATGCGGCAAACGATGCGGTTTCCCGTTCGATAACCGTCCTGCCGCCTACTTCTTTGTCGCAAAGAGCGGTAATCTGGGCGACCTGGTATCCCGCATTGAGCAGGCGATGCACAGCTCCGGTGATTGTATGTCCTGACTGGATCAAGTTATCGAGTACGATGAGCTTGTCGGTGCCGGATTTTGGCGTGCCATACATAGTACGCCCCTCGCTCGGTGCGATTTCCACGATCTCACATTCAAGCTGGTCTCCCAGTATCCCAACGATCGGCGCGATGGCCCACGAGATGCAGATGAGTCCGAGTCGCACCGCCGGCGCACACATATAAAAGTAGCGTTCGTTAATTGTAGATAAAAAGAGCGATGCGATATCCCGGCGAATTTTGTAATCCTCCAAGATTGGATCGCGGAGATGAATCTCAAATACTTTTCCGTTCTGTTCACATTGGATATCGCCGCGCTCCCAGAGCCGTTTGATGATGGAAAGCTTATTCTCAAGAAGCTGTTCCGGGCTAAGTATGCCAACGTGTTTCGTCGTCATCTGGCCACCTCATTTCTTTTTTAAAGCCGAGTCTCTTGCCAGTCCTATGCCTTTTCTGTATGTTTGTCAATGAGTGAAATCCCGTGCTATAATACACTTAAAATTCTATGGAAATATTCAAGCAAAAACTCTCAAACGGCCTTCGTATGGTGGCTGTCCCGATGCAAAATACGGAAACCGTAACTCTTTTGGTATTGGTAGGAACAGGCGCCAACTATGAGACGCGCGGGACCAACGGCCTCTCGCATTTTCTCGAGCACATGTTTTTCAAGGGGACGAAGAAATATCCGAAGCCGCTCGAGCTCGACCGGATGCTTGATGCGGTTGGCGCGGTGCATAACGCGTTTACGAGCCGCGAGGAGACCGGATACTGGATCAAAGTGGATGCCAAACATTTTCCGTTGGCCCTTCTTTTTGTTTCGGAAATTCTGCAAAACGCGCTCTTGAAAGAAGAAGAAATCAACCGCGAACGCGGAGTGATTTTGGAAGAAATCAATATGTACCGCGATAATCCCCAACGACAGATCTGGACGCATTTCGAGGAGCTTGTCTATGGGAATAATCCCTACGGTTGGGATGTTGCTGGCCCTCCTGAAAATATCCGTCGCATCAAGCGGAACGCATTTTTGTCGTACTGGAGATCACAATATGTGGCGGAAAATTCTCTCGTTGTTGCCGCGGGTAATATCTCGCCAGAAAAAATATTCAGCAAAGTCGGGTCGGCGTTTGCCGGTCTCCGCACCGGAAAATTTGCAAAAGCGCCCGAGCCGCCAAAGATTATTCCGGGCCCGCGGATGCATATTGAATCAAAAGATACTGCACAGAGCCATGTAGTTCTCGGAACGCTTGGGTACGCCATGCCGCATAAAGATAGAATGGCCGCCGATGTACTTGCAACGATCCTCGGCGGGTATATGAGCTCGCGCCTTTTTATGGATATCCGCGAGCGGCGGGGGCTAGCCTACGCAGTGCGGGCGTCGCACCAGGCGTACCGCAAAGTAGGATATTTCGCGGCGTATGCGGGGGTTCCGCACGGGAAAACCGCGGAAGTAGTGGAACGCATGATCGCAAATCTCCAAAGAACGCGAAAGGGCGGGGTGACTGGGGAGGAGCTTACGCGCGCAAAAGACAATATCAAGGGGCATCTTGCGATTTCGCTTGAGTCAACCGATGAAGTCGCGAGTTTTGTGGGGGAACAGGAAATCTTGCTCAATAAAGTGGAGACGCCCAAACAGCTCATAAAAAAACTCGATCGCGTAACGAAAGAAGATATACGGCGCGCTGCAAAAAATCTGTTTTCTCAAGCA
>DATDWI010000067.1:0-3667 GCA_036517415.1 Minisyncoccota bacterium | reverse complement strand
AGCAAAACCGCCGATGGCAATTTTCCCCGTGCCCGCCGTACGATTTGGTCGCCGCCCGTAGGGGTGATGGGCATGCCGATTTGACATTTTCTAACTGGTTGCGGGGGAGGGATTTGAACCCTCGTCCCAAGGTTATGAGCCTTGTGAGATACCGCTTCTCCACCCCGCGTGATTAGTATACACCGCAAAACGAAAAAAATCAACAAAAAAAGAGCGCTGAGGACTTGTCCGCCTATGGCGGATTTCCCCAGCGCCCTATCGAGATCAGCTCGAAACTAGACCAAAAAATATTTGATGATTATGTTTTCGTAAGGAGTAACATCGAGACCAGCAGCGCAGATATCACGAATCATTTCCTGAACAATCTCTTCATCATAGCGGCTAGGATTGACCGCGATTGCCTTTTTTATCTTTGCGTCGCGCTGACCATCAAATAAAATTATTCTGTTATTAAATCGCTGTGCCGCCAGGTACGATGATTTGACGTCGTAGATTAAACGTATCGGTTCGCTTGTTGTGGGATGAGAAAAAGAAATAGAAACATCTTCTCCTGCGTAATCGCGCCGATCATACTTTCCCTTTTGGGGATGGTGACGACCCGAATGCTCTATCGTCCCCGCGTACAGACCGTGGGAAACTATGTTGAGCTGAAACACAAGATCGCTTGCAAGCGCTCGAAAACGCTGTTCATTACGGTCACCCCTGTTAATTCTTTCTTTGTGTTCCTTCGTCTTGCCCCTCGGGGAGAAAAAAGAACGTCGCGGAGCGCCTTGCTCTCGGGCACGCCCGGGCGGATCTTGAACTTCCTCGGGCGGCTTTGCAACTACCGATTCAGGCGTTGTCGTGACACGTCGTACTACTGTCCGCGGATTGGCAGGAACAACTATTGGCGCCATAGCTTCTGGTTGTACGATTTTGATCATACGAATGTCCCCACGGCCACTGCGCACACACATCACCGCGCCCTCTGTTTCAATATCTCTGATGACGCATGCTACCATTTTCTTGGAAAGCCCCGCGGTGAGCGCATAACGTTGTTGTAAAAGCTCAACAAGTGCCTTGGTAGGATTTTCTATATACTCATGAGGAGCGCCGTGGATAAAATTGATCCTTGCGCGTTTACCCCTATCTGCTAAATACAAAACAATTACGCGCCGCACAACCTCATCATGCTCTTGCTCGTATGACATCGTTCCTCATTCGACTAGATTTCTTTCTGTTTCTATATAGATTCCTAGCACCTCTTGTTGCGTTTGTCAATGATTTCGTTTTGTGGTAAGGTGTTTCATAGAAGATAGAAGGGAGGGGCGAGTCATGTCTTCACAGCACGCAAGCAAGCTTCGGGAACACTTACATTTTCTTGAAAAAATATTAAAAAGCATAAACGCTGTGTGTAACGATGCGTTTGGGGCGACTGCGGCTTCGCTGGCAGAAGAAGAGTTTTTGAAAGGCATCCCTCATCGCGATTTGTATCGACGCTACAAACTAGAGTATGTAGATACCTTTGCGTTATTAACTGAGGAGATTGCCGGAGAAGTGTCGTTTGAGCAGCGTATGGAAAGTTATTTCTATCTTGCTGCGGAGTATGCGCTGATGGGAAAGCCGGATAAGATGAATGTGTTTGTCCGCAAGATTGATTGGAAGTGCTGGGATGTTACCAAATCACAAGACCCTGCTGTTGTGCAGGCATATCGCGAACTTTTAGCTCGCTCCCAAGAGCTACGATTTCTTCAAGCCCATTAAGGGCTTTTCTTTATATGAAAACGCCCTCCGCTTTTTGTTAGATAGCTTTTGTTTTTTTCTAGCACAGGATATAGTATTCGGCTATAATGAGTACAAGAGAAACGCAATGGTGCCAGGGTAGCTCAGGTGGTTAGAGCGAGCGCTTCATAAGCGTTAGGTCGTGGGTTCAACTCCCACCCCTGGCATAAACGAAATAAAATGTATTATAAATATCGCAGCTCTTTGAGCGTCTTTTCGTATTGTTTGATTGCAGAAAGCGCTTCTTCGCGCGAAAGATTGTAATGTGCCTCGTGAGCAATGCGATTGCGGAGCTTATGCGCCTCCCAAAGATCTTGGAGCGTGTCGAGATCGCTGGGCTCAACATTGCGCAAGCGCGCGCCAAGGTTTTCTCCCTTATATCCTTGAAGCGTAAAAATTTTATCGAGCAGAGAATCGGCCGCGATAACTGCGAGCTTCCGCTCATTTTCATCACCCGACCCAGCGCGCGCGACAATAGCATTCCATTGAACGATGTTTTTGGGGCTTGGCTCAAGGGTAGGCAACATATCTGATGATGTTGGCGCCAATCCTGCATTAGCTCGATATTTCGCAAACACCTTTTGTCTTTGATACACCGAGTACGCGATCCCGGCGATAAGCAATGCGGAAAGAATGCCGCTTATGATTTTCAGCCGCGCAATAATGACCGTATAGTCATACGAAAAAATCCCGTAAATAAATGAAATAATATCTTGGATGCTCATGGTATTTATTTAAGCGCTTGCTCAACAGTACTTCCTACTTCAAACAATCGATCCTCTCGAAAATGCGGGGCCATAATTTGCATTCCGACGGGAAACTCGATTCCATCGTGGTGTGCTGTTCCAATGGGCAAAGAGACAGCAGGAATCCCCGCAAGATTTACCGGAATGGTATAAATATCAGAAAGATACATTGCCAAAGGATCTTCCACGCGCTCCCCGATTTTAAACGGCGGCGTTGGCGTCGTCGGCCCGATAATAACATCAACGTTCGAAAATGCTTTGTTAAAATCCTCCTTGACCAGCTGGCGGACTTTTTGCGCGCGCGCATAGTATGCGTCGTAATAACCATGCGAAAGCACATAGGTACCAAGCAAAATGCGCCGGCGCACCTCCCTGCCAATCCCTTTTCCGCGACTTGCGTGGTAGACGTGCAATAAATTTTTCCCGTCTGCGCGCGTACCGTACCGCATGCCGTCAAAGCGCGCCATATTTGAAGAAACTTCCGCAGGAACAATAATATAATAACACGCTATCGCATATTTGGTATGAGGAAGGGTAATCTCTACCATATCATACTGTCGTTCGAGTTTTTTTATCATTACCTCGATCGCCGCTCTGACGCGTGTATCCAACCCATCGGCAAAATATTCTCGAGGAACGCCGATGGTTTTGACTAGTGGATCATTTGTCGTTTGCTCGCCCCGCTTCGCTTGGCGAGGCTGGGGTCGTTTGTAGTCAACAGAAGTAGAATCCAGCGGATCGTGCCCGCGCATTGCTTCAAATAATATCTTGGCGTCTCCCGTCGTCTGCGCCAAAACGCCGATTTGATCCAACGAAGAAGCCATCGCAATAAGCCCAGAACGCGACACCGAACCATACGTTGGTTTAATTCCCACCACTCCGCAAAATGCCGCGGGTTGCCGAATAGACCCTCCGGTATCAGAACCAAGCGCGGCCAATGCAAGTCCCGCTTTGACCGCAACCGCCGACCCTCCCGAAGACCCGCCGGGAACATAATCGGTATGATAGGGGTTGCGCGTGGGCCCGTACGTGGAGTTCTCGGTAGAAGAACCCATCGCAAATTCATCTATATTGGTGCGGCCCAAAAAAATAGATCCTGCTTTTTTGAGTTTCGCAATAACCGTTGCGTCGTAGGATGCAACATAATTCTCCAAAATACG